>JAGXIC010000060.1 GCA_024635875.1 Pricia sp. | reverse complement strand
TTTAGCGTACGTTTTCCCATCGATGGGCTTCATACCCCTATAATACTTGTCCAAATTTTGATTGATTAATTTTTCAGGATAGTTGCCAACAAGCGAAAGCCCCTATTGATTTGATTCTCCGTATATGGTCAATAAAGGTATCACTAGTGTTGCGTTATTGAAAATTTAAGTTCTTTGAAATACTTTGTAGATGGAACCTGTGGCCGGTTTCGAGGTTCAAACGATTTGAAAGATAGTTTTGTGCAAACACAGATCTATCCATGAACCTAGGAAAATATGTCTTTGCCCAAATATTCGAGTTCGTTCCGCACAACGACTTTTTGAAGTTCGTCAAAAAGTACGGTGGCGACCGAAAGACCCGGCACTTTAGCTGCTGGAACCAGTTCCTTTGTATGGCCTTCGGCCAACTGACCCATCGGGAAAGCCTGTCCGACACGGTAATGTGCATCGGTGCCAATACCAAAAAACTGTACCATCTCGGTATCGGCAGGGCAATAAGCAAATCGACCCTGAGCCGGGCGAACAAAAAACGGGACTGGCGGATCTATCGGGACCTTGCGCTTTCGCTCATATCCAGGGCGAAGGAACTTTATAAGGGCGGCAGCCAGCTCGAGGTCGATATAAAGGACAACGTCTTCATCATCGACTCCTCGACCATCGACCTCTGCCCGGGCCTTTATCCCTGGGCGAAGTTCCGCAAGGCCAAGGCCGCGGTAAAGGTGCACACGAAAATGGACGCGAAGAACTCGATCCCCGATTTCATACATATATCGGACGGCAAGATGCACGATGTCAACGTACTCGACATGATCGTCTTCCTGGCAGGTGCCTTTTATGTAATGGAGGGGCTACCTCGACTTCGAAAGACTTTACCGGATACACAGGTCCGGCGCATATTTTTTGATCAGGGCAAAGAAGAACATGAAATTCGAGCGGGTGTATTCCGCAAAGATCGACAAGGCGAAGGGACTGAAATGTGACCAGACGATCAGACTTGCCGGGTTCTATTCGTCCAAGGACTACCCGGAAAAGCTCAGGCGCATAAAGTACCATGACAGTGAAACGGGCAGGACATTGGTCTTTTTGACCAACAATTTCGAACTCAAGGCCATGGAAGTGGCCATGCTCTATAAGCACCGATGGTTCATCGAGACCTTCTTCAAGTGGATAAAACAGCACCTGAAGATAAAATCCTTTTGGGGAACGACCAGAAATGCGGTCAAGACCCAGATATGGATAGCCATCACCGTTTATGTGACCATCATGATCCTGAAAAAGGAACTCAAGATCGAACAGTCGATCTACGAAATCCTACAGGTTTTGAGCATCAACATATTTGATAAAGAGCCTATATATCAGCTATTTAGCAAAACCAATCTACAAAATTTCAAAGAACGTGATTATAACCAATTGAAAATGTTCGACTTATAACGCAACGCTAGTGAAATCATAACTATTCTTCTTCTTCAGAATTTCGCAAGGCGGACAAGATGGAATACGCGTTTTTGACCACAGGTTTAAAATTATCGACATCGGCATTTTGGGCAAATGTTATGGCAGTATAACCTTCCTGTTCGATACCTTTTTTAACTTGTTCCAACTTAAAGGTATAACCACTTTCCATTTCTTGGGTTTGTAGGATTACGAAGTTTTTTCCTTGATATTGGACGATAGCTTCGGAGGAAATTGCATTTTCCTTATTTGTACCGCTTTCAAGCCAAGCTTTTACGTACATGCCTGGCAAAAGGCCTTTCTCGTCCACTTTGTCCATGTGACAATGAACCGGTGTCATACGGTCGTTACCAGTCGCTTTTCCGATTAAGAAAACCTTGGCAGAACGGTCGAACGTATTGTCATTGGAAAGCGAAAACTTAACGGTTTGACCAACCTCTATCTTTTCCAAATCTTTTTCAAAAGCATTCAAGGCCAAATGGATATCATTTAGATTGACTATTTCGAATAGAACATCCTGTGGGGACACGTAATCTCCAATATTTACATTGCTCGTTTTAATAAAACCTGTTATTGGGGCATAAAGGTTCGCAGTTCGTATAATATTGCCATTTTGGACAGAACTTCTACTGATTCCCGCCAGGGCAAGTTGTTGTTCGTATGCCTTAACCCGCCCCTGTGTTATTTTATAATCAGAAGAAACCTGTTGAAATGTTTTTGCAGAATTGATGTCTTCCTCCCTCAATTGTTTATGCCGTTTATATTCTTCGTCAAGAAATTGAAGTCTGCTTAAACTTTCCAGATAGTCCTGTTGGATTTGGATAAATTCACGATTTTCGATCGTAGCCAGGACTTGTCCTTTTTTAATCTCTTCACCAGGTAATCTCCCGGCGGTTTTTAAATAACCTCCTAGCGGTGCAGATACAGAGGCCATACTTTTAGGCTCTACGTCGATGACCCCATTTAGTTTTATGATGTCACTAAGATTTCTCGATCCGATCTCCCCGGTTTCAATTCCGGCGAGATTGTATTGATCTTTGGTAAAAGTGATCTGTTTGGATCCGTTCGCAGCAGGTGCTTCTTTTTGCATAGAAGATTCTTCGGAAGTTTCCGTTTTTTCTGAATCCTTATTGCCACAGGCCACTATAAATAGGGTGGAAAAAATAAGTAGCGAAATTTTTATATTGAACTGAGTTTTCATCTTTTTATATTTTAATATGATATCATTAGATTTTTACAAGCCCAATAAGGCTTCGATTACGATGATGGACTGGTTATATTGATAAAGTGTATTTAAATACTCCGTTTGAATACTATTCGCCAAGGTGAGGTTTTGCAAGTATTGCGTATAAGAAACATTACCGCTTTTAAAGCTCTTTTCCGAATTATCGATAATAAGTTCGGCTTGTGGCAGGGCTTCGTTTTGATAGTAATTTAACGTGCCTTGAAGTTTGTAGTACTCTTGCAACAAATTTTGTAATTCCCCCTCTAATTGGGTCTGGTTCATCTCAATTTGAGATTGGGCGATATCTTCTTCAATCTTTGCTGCCTTTATCTTGGAACGGTGCCCCCCAGGAAGAATAGGGATTGCAATACCTACCTGAAAAAAGGAGAACCGATCATCGTCACTAAAATTTTGGTTTACTGCAGAATTCGTCTGAGCACCGATAAAGGTTTGGCTATTATAACCGAACATAACATCCGGTAAAATTTTATTCCTTTCCACATTTGTCTCCCGTTTCCTTACTTCTAATTGTTGTTTCAGATAAACGTATAAGGGACTTTGCTCCACAGATTGACTTTCAATATCCAAATCTATCTCATCAGGAACGAGTTCAGCATTTTTGACACTTATATTGTCATTGGTGTTCAAGACTACCTGTAACCGTTTTTTGGCAATTCTCATATCGGCCTCGTTTTGTAGAAGCTTATTTGTTATCTGCATCGACTGTGTTGCCGAGGTCACACTTTCGAGCTTTGTGGATTCGCCAGTTTTATAACGCATTGAACTTGATCTATCAAGGTTACTGTACAGACTATCTTGACGCTGCAACAAACGTTTATTCATCAATAAGTACATGTATCTTAGATATGAGGATTTTACATCTGCAGTCAATTCATTTTCGGCTATGGCCTTAAGTTGCTCACCGCTATTAATTCTAGCTTTAGCCAGTTTGAACTGACTGGTATAAACCGTAGGGAAATTGATCCGCTGTGTAACCCCATACAGGTTATCCGTTATCGTAGGCGCATTGAATTCGCCACTTGCATAAGAAAATTCCGTTTTGGGAATGGTTATCGCGCCATACTTTCCAGTTTTTTCGACTTCTATTTCGTATTGCGCGATCTTAATACGGTTATTGTTCTGAAGTGCAATTTCAATGGCCTGCTGTAAAGTAAGTTCTCGCCCCTGCACCTTATCCATTTCTTGTGCTTGCAGCTGTATTGAAGGAAAAAAAAGACCCCCAATCAAGGTTAAAGCAGTTGTTATTTTCTTTCTTCTAAAATTGAATCTGACCTTCCCTTCCGTAAAATAGATGTACAAGACCGGTAAAACAATAAGGGTCAATGCGGTCGCCGTAATTAAACCACCTATTACGACTGTAGCCAATGGTCGCTGTACTTCCGCACCTGATGAATTTGACAATGCCATAGGCAGGAAACCTAAGGCGGCTACGGTAGCGGTCATTAAGACCGGTCTCAGTCTCACACGTGTACCTTTGAGGACACGTTCATAAATATCGGTTACACCTTCTTTGTCGAGCCTATTGAATTCCGCCACCAATACGATACCGTTTAAAACGGCCACGCCAAATAATGCAATAAATCCGATTCCAGCTGAAATACTGAAGGGCGGTCCCCGTATCAAGAGGGCAAAAACACCTCCAATGGCGGATAAAGGTATCGCCGTAAAAATGAGCAAGCTTTGTTTTACTGAGCCAAAAGCAAAATACAAAAGAATTAAAATTAGTAATAATGCTACCGGTAAAGCGATCATTAGCCTTTGATTCGCTTCTTTCAGGTTCTGAAATTGTCCACCGTAAGTGACATAATAACCTGCTGGCATATCAACGTTAGCATCCATAATTTGCTTTATGTCGTCAACTATACTTTGTACATCCCTCTCGCGAACATTAAATCCGATAGTAATACGCCTTTTGGCATTATCACGCTGAATCTGTACAGGTCCAGGTTCAAAGGAAACGTTGGCTACTTCACTAAGGGGAATTTGCCTTCCCTGTGGAGTGCTGACATATAAATTCTGTACATCGGTAATATCCGTTCGGTATGATTTATCCAACCGGACCACAAGATCAAAACGACGCTCGCCTTCATATACCAATCCGGCGGAAGTGCCCGCAAATGCAGTTTCGATAGCATTATTTACATCCTCGATATTCATCCCATATTGAGAAATCTTATCACGGTTCATTTGAATGTTGATCTGAGGTAATCCGGTCACTTCCTCAACATACAGATCTGCAACCCCTTCTACCGATTTTATTTTGCTGCCCACGTTGCTGGCAAGATCGGAGAGGATGTTAAGGTCTTCTCCGTAAATTTTGATAACTACATCTTGTTTGGCACCGGTCAAAAGTTCATTGAACCGCATTTGTATGGGCTGCTGAAAACTAAAAGTGGCGTTAGGAATAACCGACAAGGATTTTTGCATTTCCGCTATCAAGCCTTCTCTTCCTTCGGCACTTGTCCAGTCCTCTTTTGGACTCAGGATTACCATCATATCTCCGGCCTCGATGGGCATAGGGTCCGTTGGTATTTCCCCTGAACCGATCTTATTGACTACTTGGGTCACTTCATCAGGATATTCATTCAATAATATGGTCTGCGCCTTTTGAGAAACATCGATCATCTGGTTAATGGAACTCCCAACGGGCACTCGGGTCTCCACTGCGAAATCCCCTTCATCCAACTGTGGGATAAACTCCCCACCCATATTGGCAAACACGACCAGCGTAACAACAAATAATCCTATTGCCAGTCCAATTACCAAAAGCTTTGCGTGAAGGGCAGCTTCTATAACAGGTTTATACATACGCTGAAAGAAATCCATCATCTTATCGGAAAAATTCCTTTTGTGTTCAGTTTTGCGACCTAAAGCAAGGGCAGACATCATCGGAACATACGTGAGCGATAAAATCAAAGCTCCCAAAATGGCGAAAGAAACCGTTTGGGCCATGGGGTGGAACATTTTTCCTGCGACCCCGCTTAAAGCCATAATGGGCAGGTACACGATGAGGATGATTATTTGTCCGAATGCAGCGGAATTCATCATTTTACCAGCAGATCGTTTTACCTCGGTATCCATCTGTTCAGAAGACAACTTTTCAACTCCTACATACTTCTTTTTACTGGTATGAATCCCGAACATTACAGATTCAACGATGATCACAGCCCCGTCTACGATTAGTCCAAAATCTATAGCGCCCAGACTCATCAGGTTTCCGGAGACCCCAAAGAGGTTCATCATTGCGATTGCAAAAAGCATGGAGAGCGGAATGACCGAAGCCACAATCAATCCACCTCTTAAATTTCCCAGAAAGAGAATCAGTACAAAAATCACAATCAATGCCCCTTCGGTAAGATTGGTGGTTACTGTTCCTATTGCACGATCCACCAATTTTTTTCTGTCCAGATAGGGCTCAATGGTCACTCCTTCGGGCAAGGTTTCCTTGATCTGTTCAATTTTATCCTTAACATCATTAATAACCGCAGAAGAGTTCGCTCCTTTGAGCATCATAACGATTCCGGTGACAACTTCGCCCTCGCCATTTCGGGTTGCAGCTCCATATCGTACACCGTGACCAAACTGTACGTTGGCAACATCCCTTACAAGTATAGGGGTGCTGTTACTTACTTTAACAACGATCTTCTCTAGCTCTTGCAGGTTATTTACGAGGCCTTCACTGCGTATGAAATACGCATTTGGGCCCTTATCGATATAAGCCCCGCCCGTGTTTTGATTATTTTTTTCAAGTGCGCTGAAAATCTCTTCAATAGTAACGTTCATACTTTGAAGTTTATCGGGATCGATGGCAATTTCATATTGCTTGACAAAGCCGCCGAAACCACTGACTTCCGCAACACCAGGTGTTCCTAGAAGTTGCCTTTTGATAATCCAGTCCTGTATGGAGCGTAACTCCGTAGCATCGTATTTTTCCTCATATCCCTCTTTAGGATGAATAACGTATTGATATATTTCACCCAATCCAGTGGTTACAGGTGCCATTTCAGGCTTTCCCACACCTTCGGGTATATTACTTTGGGCGGAAGAAAGGCGTTCCTGTACTTGCTGCCTGGCCCAATAGAGATCGGTAGCTTCCTCAAACACGATGGTTACAATAGAAAGCCCAAAGCGTGAAAAAGATCGCATATCCTTTATTCCAGGTATACTTACCATTGTCTGTTCGACCGGAAATGTAACAAGTTGTTCTACCTCCTGCGCTGCAAGGGTAGGGGAAACCGTTATGACCATTACCTGATTATCAGTAATATCCGGCACGGCATCTATCGGCAATTTTGTTAGGGAATAGACTCCCCAGCCTATAAGGAACAAGGTTAATATTCCGACAACAAGCTTGTTGTTGATCGAAAATTGAATGATTTTATCTAACATTAAAGTGGAAGAATTTTGAGATGGAAAACGAAAATGTGAAACACCAGGAGCTGTTTTTACAAGCCTTTTAAAAAGGTGCTAATAGTTTTTTTTGCTAATGATGAATAATGTAAATAGTTATGATAGAAGATTACTACATAACTAGATCGCGAAATAAGTAGCATCAAGCTCAATTAAGCCTGAATACTAAATATCACGGTAAGGAATTAACAGGAGGGAGGTCCCCGAAGGGTATGGGAGGATAATGTTGAAAAATATGGAATTATAGGATAATCCCGAAAGCGTTGCTTTTCAAAGTTGGTATGCCAAATAAATTGATTGTAAATATCAACTACTACAGCCGAATTTTGTAGAACTTTTATTTTAACACTCAGGTTTTTAACAGCTCCAACTACATATTTTAAAGTTCCTTCGTTTGAAAAATGCTGAAAGTGTTCGAATATATGGCTTAGCTCAGAATGTTCTTTAGCTATTTGTTGGGAACCGATGGCGGAAACAGAAAAATCTTCGCCTTTGGAAAAATGAGTATGAGGCACAATATCGTGACCTATCAAAATGAAGGCTGCCGTAGAGAATAGTATATTTCTAAATAATTTCAAAGAATTACGAATCTAAAATTAGTTGCAAAACTAGGTATTTAATTTAACAATGTAACCCTAACTTTTGAAAATTCAATGCTTATGAATATTCCCTTTTAGCACAATACGGATAAACGAGGACCACGAATCCGACTATGCGGTCCGGGAGCGAAAAAAATACCTATCCGAAATCCTCCGGCATTGCACGGAAACCGTCCCATATTACAGGAACCTCGGGATAACGGACACCCTGCTGTACCGGTTTCCCGTAATCGACAAAAACCTGATAAAAAAGAACCCGAATCCTTTCGTTCGGTTGCGTACGCGGACAAAAAAACGTTTGGGGCCACCACCAGTTGATCTACGGGAACGCCCTTTACCTTACTGCATGATGTCGACAAGAAGAGACGGCACACAGCGGAGGTGCGTTTTTTTGGGAGGCGGTGGGGCACACCTGGGGAACCAGGTTCTACTACCTGAAAATATGGAACAGTCAGAACAGAAAGGGCGGACTGGTCCGTAAAATACAGAACATCGTCCCTATCGAC
>JAGXIC010000059.1 GCA_024635875.1 Pricia sp. | reverse complement strand
CAAAACACGCTTCTTCTTTTCGGTTTCACAGGATAGGAAAGCGACGAATGCGCAGCAGATGAGCAGGCTTTTGGATAAGATGGATTTCATTATTTTGAGTTATGGGTTATGGGTTATGGGTTATGGGTTTGGCCAAAGCAGTTATTTCGTACTCTAATTTCGTACTTTGTACTTCGTATCTCTGATTGTTCAGTTCACAAAAGGTTCAAGAACATCATACCAAATCTGATAGCCCTTGGCGTTCATATGCAGACCATCCTCAATAAAAATATCCTGTTTTACTTTGTTGCCTTCCAGCATGGGGTTCCACACATCGGCATACGAAACCGACGGATTATCGCCAGCGAGCCGTTCGAATTTTCGGTTGAGGCGTTTGTATTTTCCTTTGAGGTTCCATCGGGCGATACTGGGCTTGGCGGCGATAAGCACGATTTGGGTGGTGGAATCGTTTCTGTGGATGCCGTCGATAATATGTTGTACCGTCCTAATAATAGCATTGGGCTTCTTTTCGGCATTAATGTCATTATCCCCTTCATAAATGAATACTTTTTTGGGATGGAAGCGCAATATTACGTCGTACATATATAGGGATATATCGGAAGCTTGAGACCCCCCGAAGCCTGTATTGACGATTTGTTGATCCGGAAATCGTTCTTGAACATCCTGCCACATCCGAACACTAGAACTTCCCGTAAAAACTATGGTTTCTTGGGATGGCTCAAAAGCGGTATCGTATTTTTTTTGGATGGCTTCGATTTCGCTCTTAAAAGGGACTTCATCTTGAGCGTTTCCAATGGAAATTACCAAGCAAAGTACAATCAAAAGAATAAATTTCATGGGAAGGGTTTGACCGCACAAGATACTTTTTATTTGTCATGGGACAAAGAAATTTTAGGGTTAGGTAATCGGGTTACGTAACTATTTCAGGTATACTATTTCTAAATTTAAACGCCTTACTCCGAATTCCTGAACTTGGCTTGATAAAAAAACGATATGAATATGCGATTGAACCTATCCAGATTACCACTTTACCTTACTGTTTTATGCCTGTGTTTTGCTGGCTCCTCTTATGCACAGCAGATATCCAAAGAAGAATTGATATTTCTGACCCCGGAGTGGAAAGGCGAGCGTTTTGACGATGGACGCCCTAAGGTGTCCAATGTCATTTTAGAACGAATGAAAGGGGTTACCCTGGAAGAGGCTTGGGCAGTACTAAAAGGCGAAAATTTCAAGTATCAGTATGCCGAGGATTGGGAGACGATCAATCCCGATAGCGTTTTGGTCGGGCGTGCAGTGACCGCCGTTTTCGTTCCGGGAAGACCCGATATCCATAGGGTCATCGATCAACGCGGCCATGATGAAGACGGACGCGTAAAATCGCAAAATGCGTGGACTATCGATTTGCTTACCAAAGACGATGTGTATGTAGTCGACCAGTTCGGTGCGCATCTTGACGGCCCTACCATCGGCGATAACCTCGGAAATTCCATTTATGCGAAGACCGGAAACGGTATCGTTTATGACGGGGCCATTCGTGATATCGACGGCCTTACCGAAATCGGAGGCTTCACTTCTTTTTTCCGAAGCTACCATCCTTCGCATCATCTCAATAATCCCGATGGGGATTTGAACACCACTTTGGTCGGTATCAATACACCCACTCGTATCGGTATGGCGACGGTAATGCCTGGAGATGTGGTACTGGGACGTGACGGGGGCGTGATGTTCATACCGCCGCACTTGGCGGAAAAGGTCGTCAAAACCTCCGAAATCGTGCGATTGCGCGATATGTTCGGGCATCAACGCCTCCGCGAACAAAAATACACACCAGGACAAATCGATAACCGCTGGTCCGATGTCATTGAAAAGGATTTTTCGAAATGGCTTAACGACCATATCGATGAATTGCCCGTATCGAAGGAAGAAATTCAGGAGCTGTTGAAGACTAGAACTTGGTGAAATACTACCGAATCGTTCATGTTGAGCACTTTTGCTGCGCTCAGCATGAAATAAAGTCTAAAAACCAACTTCAAAAGAAACTAGTAGCACTAGGCGCTATCGGTAAGCAATAAATTTTATCAGGGTAAGATTCAAGAATCATCAAAATTTGAAACCAATAAAAGCATGAAAAACTCGAGAAGGGACTTTTTGACCAAAGCTGTGGCAACTACCGCGTTGACCGCACTACCATTTGCTAGTTACGGTAAGCAGTACCAAACCGCCATTGATCGTACACCTAAAATGTCCGCCCCGGCAGACTTGAAAATTACGGATATCAAATGCGGTTATATCCGCGGGGGCCATAGCCTTTTCGTAAAAATCTATAGCAATCAAGATATAGTCGGTCATGGTGAGGGCGTCGACGCTACGCCGGGTACCTATCATTTGGTCAAGATTTTTGGGGAACGTTTAAAAGGTCAAAATCCGCTGAACGTTCATCGCTTGTTCGAAGATTTGCGTAGAAGGGGGTTTTTCGAGGGTGCCCAATCCGGAATGTATGTAGCTGTGTTGACTGCAGTGGAATCCGCTTTATGGGATTTGGCCGGGAAAGCCTTGAATCTCCCGGTGTACCAATTGTTGGGCGGTAAATTTAGGGACAAAATCAGGGTATATATGGATACGGCCCTTTACCAGAACAATCTACCCAAACCCGAAGACTTTGCGGCCAGCGCCAAGGAGGCCGTGGACATGGGTTTTACGGCTGTCAAATTCGATCTCGACCAAGCCAAAGATCCCAACAAATACGACACATATAATTGGACGGCCAGTCCCGCTGAAATCCAGCGTATGTACGATCAAATGGCCGCGGCTCGGGAGGCGGTGGGACCGAACATCGATATCTGTGCAGACATGCACGGTCGCTATGACGCCACTTCGGGCGAGCGCGCAGCAAAAGTTCTCGAACCTGTCAATATGATGTGGTTGGAAGAACCTATTCCCGCTGAAAATGCGGACGCCTATAAAAAAATAACCGAATCGACCAGCACGCCGATATGTGCTGGTGAAAACCATTATTTGACCTATGGGTTCAGACCGCTTTTAGAAATAGGCGCGGTCGATATTATCATGCCCGACCTTCAAAAAGCGGGTGGACTTGGGGAGGCCCAACGCATTGCCAATTTGGCCAATCTATATTATGTACCCTTTGCGCCGCACATGGTGGCCTCATATCTCGGGGCCATGGCGTCTTGCCATGTCTGTGCCTCGGTACCCAATTTTATGATATTGGAATGGCAGATCTACTTCCACAAAGACCCGATGTACAAAGAAATCGTAACTTTTGATGGCCCGATGGTCGAAAATGGATTTATAACGCTATCGGAAAAACCGGGCATCGGAGTCGAAATCAATGAAGAAGGAATGAAAAAATATGCAGACAAAGATGTGCCTTTCTTTGAGTAGATCAACCCTCACATAACGCAAATATCTTTTAGCCATCTGCCGATTACCGACCACCGAGTTTATATTTGCACTTGAACTTGGGTTTGGACTTCAAACCCCAATTAACAGGTACGCCAATGCGGCCAAAACACCTCCGATCAAAGGGCCAACAACCGGTACCCAGGCATAGTTCCAATCACTACTGCCTTTACCTTTAAGAGGAAGAATGGCATGCATGATCCGCGGACCGAGATCTCGTGCAGGGTTGATGGCATAACCGGTAGGCCCGCCAAGTCCGAAACCGATGCCCATCACCAAAAGTGCAACGGGTAAGGCATCTAGGGCGCCCAGTTTGATGGGTTCGTCGGAAACGGTACCGCCCGCAATGTAGAACACTCCGAATACCAAGGCAAAAGTACCGATAATCTCGGTTATCAAATTCCAAAATGGACTCCGAATAGCCGGAGCAGTGGAAAAAGTGGCTAATAAAGCGCCTTGGTCCTCCGTGGCATCGTACTGTTTTTTATAGGTCATCCACACCAAGAAATTACCCATCATGGCACCCAACACTTGGGCCACTATATAACCGGGCACGAGTTCCCAACCGAATTTCCCAGCGGTCGCTAGGCCAACGGTCACGGCAGGATTCAAATGGGCTCCGCTGACATCGGCACTTATAAAAACGCCTATGAATACGGCAATACCCCAGGCAAGGGAAATTCCTGTCCAACCCGCGTTTGCGCCTTTGGTACCTTTGAGCACAACGTTGGCGACAATACCATTACCGATAAGAATCAGCATAGCGGTTCCGATAAACTCAAAAATGTAAACGGTCATTGGATTGGTTTTTAAGAGAGTGAAAAGATAGAAAATTATAAAAAACTTTACGTCAATTCGGTTTTTTTGTTTTAACTACATTATGAAGTCATTTAGACTTTTTGTTTGGAACCGAGATTTTCGGCTTTATTGCCCTAATGATGCCATTTTTTAGTTGCATTGCTATAGCTACGGAACTCTAAAATGGGGAAACTAGGCCTCAAAATGCGAAAATCGCAGGTAAAAGAAAAAGTCTAAATGACTTCTATATACCTGTATATAACGGGTAGTCTTTTAAGTATATTAGAGGCATTAAGAGATATGTGTTAGGTGGCTTTTATTACTCTTTTACACGCCAAATTGTGTCAAGTGATGGTCGAGATGCTTAGAGAAAAGCGTATTCCATTCCGTATCGGTCAAGGCACCAAAAGCGTGAGATTCCTTAGTATTGAAATGAGCCGCGCCCAACTTTTGGGTCTTTTCGATATGCTCGATTAAGCGTTTTTTTTCGGTTTCGAAATCCCTTTTATCGGAAATCAGGAATACCGGTGCGGTTCGCAGGTTCTTTTTGTACGGTTTTGGCCCCACAACAATTTTTTTGGCGAACAGCTTGACCAGAAATTTCTGAAGGCCTTTGGGCTTTGGATGTTTGTCCGTATAGGTAAGTTCGTACGCCACGTTGCAGTGGGCCAACATTTCGGATACGTTCATTTTACCCCATTGGGGCTGCGTTTCCGGGGTCAGGGCATTGATGCGGCCGATAGTTAATTGGGCCTCTTTTTCTTCGAATAGATTTTTCCAGGTCATGATTTTGGTTGTTAGCGGATGTCAATTGGTACCATTGCAGTTTTCATTCTACAATTTCGTATGCAATACTTAGTTTTCGTAATGCTCTTAAAGCGGAACCGGAATTTTTGTCTTCCACCTCAATATCTACAACGTCTCCTTCTAAGAGTATATCTGTAAGTTCGTTCGACAACGATTCATCGATGTGAGATGAAATTTCTGCAATACAATTGGCTATCGCCCTTCTATCTGGTCTTTGGGCCTCACAAGACAATAAATGTAATTTCATGGTGATAATTTATAATTGCAATATACTAAAGTTCAGATAGGTGTAGAGTATATACTTGTCAAATGTGGTTCAATAAAAAACCCGGTGCAATGGCAACGGGTTCTTTAGGACTGATATATCGAACGATTTTATAACACCTCCTTAATCCGTTTGACCGCCTCTTTCAGTTCATCTTCCGAAGCCGCGTACGAAATACGAATACAGTTCGCGTTTCCGAAGGCCTCTCCTGTGACCGTGGCCACATTCGCTTTCTCCAATAGGTAAAGCGCAAACTCGGAAGCATTATTGATGGTTACTCCGTTAAGTGTTTTCCCGAAGAAATGTGAAATGTCGGGGAAAACGTAAAAGGCGCCTTCAGGTACGTTGAGATTAAAGCCCTCAATTTCTCCCAAAAGTTTGAGAATCAGATCGCGGCGCTCGTGGAATTTGTCGATCATGAACTGAATCTTACTTAGGGGTGCTTCTAAAGCGGTAATGGTGGCACGCTGGGCGATGGCATTGGCACCGCTGGTCATTTGACCTTGGAATTTGGTGCAGGCCTTAGCGATCCAATCGGCTGCGCCCAGATAACCAATACGCCATCCGGTCATGGCGAAGGCTTTAGAGACGCCGTTCACCGTGATCGTACGGTCGTACATACCTTCAATGCCGGCAATGCTCACATGGCCGCCGCGAAAGTTGATATGTTCGTATATTTCATCCGAAACGATAAAAATATTAGGATGTTTTCTCAGCACTTCCGCCAAGCCTTCCAACTCGGATAAACTATACACCGAACCACTGGGGTTACAAGGCGAGCTGAACCAAAGCATTTTTGTTTTTGGAGTGATGGCCGCTTCGAGCTGTTCGGGCGTCATCTTAAAGTCGGTATCGATGCTGGTCGGCACTTCTACGGGAACGCCTTCAGCTAATTGTACGATATCGCTATAACTGACCCAATAGGGGGCGGGCAAAATCACTTCATCGCCATGATCGAGCATGCACATGGCCACGTTGGCCAAGGATTGCTTGGCTCCGGTGGAAACGACAATTTGGTTCAGTCCGTATTCGAGGTTATTGTCCCGCTTGAATTTGTTGGCAATCGCTTTTTTAAGATCTGCGTATCCGTCAACGGGGGAGTAGCTGCTGTAATTATCATCAATGGCTTGTTTGGCCGCATCCTTTATAAAATCGGGAATGTTGAAATCGGGTTCCCCGAGGCTAAGGCCAATAATATCCTTGCCTTCATTGCGAAGTTCCCGAGTCTTGGCCGCCATGGCCAAAGTGGCGGAAGTGGACATGTTGTTTATCCGTTCCGAAAGATGTTGGTTCATGTGTGTTTTGT
>JAGXIC010000058.1 GCA_024635875.1 Pricia sp. | reverse complement strand
GTGTTGCACCCGCAACGATATGGCATTACACCGGTACCTTGGCTGGTCGCGGACGGGTATATTGCCAATTATCAGGAAGTCTTGAACGAACTGCCCCTTATTTTAGTGACTTCCCATTGGGTAAAGGAGATGTATGTCAGGGATGGGATTAAACCCGATAATATTGAGGTGCTTCCCGTTGGGTGCGACACCACATCGTTTATTCCCTTTGATAAAAATGACCCTAAAATTATTGCCGTACGGGAATCCTTGGGAATTTCCCCAGACCAGTTGATGATTCTTACCGTTGGCGGCGATGCCGCTTCAAAAGGCGCACAAGAAGTGATGCAGGCATTAGCAATTATCGATGCAAAGGCACCGGATTGGAAGTACGTTTGTAAAGTATGGCCACAACCTAGAACTAAGGCCCAAAATCTTTTGGATTTGGCAATAGCTACCGATTTAGGTCTTGAAAAAAACGTAACCTACGCAACTAACACTATTTCAAGAAACTTTATGCCGTATCTCATAGGCGCCTGTGATATTTATGCGGCGCCATCACGCCTTGAAGGATTCGGCATGCCTCAAGTGGAAGCGGGTGCCTGTGGAAAACCGGTTATTGGAATAAAGGCCATGGGCATGTTGGATACGCTAATACATGGAAAAACGGCATTCCTTGCCGAGGTAGCTCAAAAAATCGTGGTCAATGAAGTCGTTTTGGGCAAAGAATCGGGCTTTGAGAGCAAACATAAAATCAAATTCGATAGTCCTAGAACTGTTGATTACAGGGCAAATGTTCAGCACATAGCCAAGTACATGCTAACACTCATGAACGATGAAAAGCTACGGAATGAAATGGGTATAGCGGCAAGAAAGCACGTGGTCCAAAATTTTGACTATAAGATAGTGGCCAAAAAATTTATAACTATTATGCAGGATAAATTGGGGATTAATTAAATGAATCATGACTTCAGGAAATCAAAAATTGATAGCATCCGCCGAAAAGGCCGCGTTAGAGGTGTTGTTGCACAATTCAATAGGCCCTTTCCATGATTTACCCAAAACGGCTGGCTGGGGGTATCCTGAACCTTACACACGAGACCTTTTAATTTCCATTTTAGGAATAATGGTGTCGAAAAACCCTGTCCTGATTCATAGTATGCGCAAGGTTTTGGAAACTATTGCCAAAAACCAATCCGATAAAGGACAGATTCCTTCACTTGTACACGATAAGAATAATCTAGGTTCTAGCGATACAACGCCTCTTTTTCTGATGGCAGCGGGTATTTTTAGAGAAGTTTTGGAAGACACACTTTTTCTGGAAGATGCCGTAGATAAAGCACTCTTATGGATGGAAAATCAATGTCCTACAGATCATTATTTGATAGCCCAACAGCCCACTAGTGATTGGCGTGACGAGCAATGGGTGCTGGGCTACGGGCTCTTCGTGAACACGTTGACTTACACAGGCCTAAAATTATTGGGAAAGGACAAAAGTGCCAAAAACCTCGGTAGTGCCATAAATCAGCTCACATATGCTTCTGATAAATCACATAATAGTCCCCACGAGGGACTTGCCATAGAAGGCCAGCCCTATTATGCCTTGTGGTCTTATAAAGTGTACAGTAGTAATCGATTTGATTTATTAGGGAATAGCATTGCTATTTTGTCGGGTCTGGCTAATCAAACAAAGGCCGAACAACTGATTGAATGGGTGGAAAAGGAGTGTGCTTCGATGCGAAAAAGTAAAGCTGTAGCCCCCGGTTTTACACCCAATTTTTTTCCCTTTATCGAACCGGAAGATGCGGACTGGTTGCCGAGATATTCCGAATTTAACCAGCCTGGGGATTATCATAACGGGGGCATATGGCCATTTATATCTGGGCTCTATATTGCAGCACTGGTTGCCGCCAAAAAATATGATTTAGCGGAGAAAAAACTCTTGGAATTGACCAGGCTCATTAAAACTGCCAGAAATAAAGATCTTGAATTTGGCTTCAATGAATGGCATAAGGCTCAGGACGGCAAACCGATGGGACAGGATTGGCAAACCTGGAGCGCCTCCAACTACCTCTATGCAGCCCGTTGTGTTACTCAAAAAAAGACGCCTTTTTTTGATGCCATACGATAGAACTCAAAAGAATTGGTCGGTCCCATAGAATTTTCGAAAATTCAAACCTGTGAATTATGTAACTATAATCCTTCTTTATTCAACTTTTGTTTTTGATATTCTATATATTATAGTTGTTATCTGCTTAAAATCAGGAATTGCGGATTTGACTAAAACCCAAGAAAATGTCAAAAGGTAATAAGACCCCGGCAAAGTTCAATAAACCGAAACTGGCCCAAAACATAAAAGAAAAACGCACGCACAAGGATGCAAAGGAAAACGTCAAAAACAGAAGCTATAAAGGACGTGTTTTATAGATGGCACTCAAAAAAATCAATTGGCTAGAATTGCACTCGTTTTGCTATCAATTTTTATAAAAACAGTCTCGAATAACCCATCACCTTTTAATACCGAACCGTACCCCAAGAACTTACAGCTTACCAAAACATGAACACTAATAAACTACTAGTATTATGGACAACGAAACGATTACAGAAAAAAAGGCAAGGCCTAGCAATAAAACTCACGGTTCTAAAATTGACATAGGAAAAATTCAGGAATTAGTTAAAAAGGTCAAAAATTCCGAACTCCAAGTATCGGAAATTATTTTTTTAACCTCTTATCCCCCTCGGGAGTGCGGTATCGCTACGTATTCCAAAGATCTAGAACGGGCGCTCTCCGAAAAGTTCGGTCAAAGTTTTACCTTAAAGGTCTTCCCGTTAGAATCGAAAAGCGAACGGCACCAGTATCCCAAAGGAATAGAGCATGTGCTGAATACGAACAATGCCCTTGACTTTCAAAAAGCCTCGCATCGGATCAATTCCGATCCCAACGTCGGGTTGGTATTGATCCAACATGAATTTGGTCTGTTCAAGGATAGCGAAAATGCATTTTTGGAATTTTTGGAGTTCCTCGATAAACCTATCGCGATAACCTTCCATACTATTCTTCCCGAGCCGACGGCCGAATTGAAACGAAATGTACAGCGGATGTCCTCCCTGAGCGATGCAATCATCGTGATGACGCGAACCTCGGCGGAGATATTGGTCCGAACCTATGGTGTACGGGCCGATAAGATTACGGTCATACCACATGGCACCCATCTGGTAAGTTATGAAAACAAGGATGTTTTAAAGGAAAAGTATGGCCTTTCGGGAAAAAAGGTACTCTCCACCTTTGGTCTTTTGGGCCCGGGGAAAAGTATCGAGACCACCTTAACTGCGCTTCCTAGTATCATAGCGGAATTTCCCGAAACCATCTTTTTGATTATCGGCCGCACCCATCCGACAATTGTCAAGGAGGAGGGAGAAGTATACCGGGATTTTCTTGAAGCTAAAATCCATGAACTGGGCATCACGGATCACGTACGATTCATAAACGAATTTGTTCCTTTGGACGCCCTTTTAGAATATCTGCAACTGACCGATATCTATCTGTTTACCTCAAAAGATCCACACCAAGCGGTCAGCGGCACCTTCTCTTATGCGCTTAGTTGCGGTTGTCCCGTAATTTCAACGCCCATACCGCATGCGCTCAAAGTCTTACAGAACGATGCTGGAATCGTGTTCGATTTTGAGGATTCCGTACAACTTGGGCTAGCGATTGTAAAATTGCTCGAAAATTATGAAGCGCGCCATAAGCTAAGCCTTAACGGACTGAACACTTCCGCAACTTCGGCCTGGGAGAATTCGGCCATCGCCCATGCCAAAATTTTTGAGGAGCTGGCGAAGGACATTCGCTTAAAATACCGCAAGCCCCCGATAAACCTTAAACATATTAAAAAGATGACCACGGAGGTCGGTATGATCCAATTTTCCAAGATCAACCGCCCCGACATCGAAAGCGGCTATACGCTGGACGATAACGCACGCGCCTTGATCGTTTTCTGCCAGCATTATCAGTTGACGGGCCACGCCTCAGATCTAAAATACATCAAGATCTATTTCAATTTTATACAATGTTGTTTCCGGCATGATGGTACGTTCTTGAACTATGTGGACAAGGACTACCAATTCACGGAGCAGAACCATCCCGAAAATTTGGAGGATGCCTGTGGAAGGGCCATTTGGGCCCTGGGCTATCTGCTATCGATAGCGGAACAATTTCCCGAAGCCTATCGCGGTATCGAAGATAACGCGAGATTTGTATTTGAAGAGGCCATAAAGGAAATGGAGGGTGTTCACTCCCCACGCAGTATGGCCTTTGTTATCAAGGGGCTTTACCATTATAGCCATGCCAGCGATAGTAAATGCATGAACTCGCTTGTCACGAAATTCGCCGACCGGTTGGTTCAAATGTACAGGCATGAATCAAAGGATGACTGGAAATGGTTCGAAAGCTATCTGACCTACGGCAATGCCATTTTGCCACACGCCATGCTGATGGCTTACACAATGACACTCAATGGCGACTATTGGAAGATTGCAAAAGCGTCCTTTGATTTTCTATTGTCCAAAATCATGACGGGTAATTCCATACGTGTAATATCGAACAAGAACTGGTTGCAAAGTGATGAAAAATTAGATCAAGAATTTAAGGGCGGCGAACAACCTATCGATGTGGCCTATACCATTCTCGCGTTGGGCTTTTTTCATGGAATATTTCCAGATGCCACATACGATATAAAAATGCAAGGTGCCTTTAATTGGTTTTTAGGGGAAAATCCTTTAAAACAGACCATTTACAATCCATGTACTGGAGGTTGTTACGACGGTTTGGAACTGCACAATGTAAACCTGAATCAAGGGGCGGAATCTACTTTAAGCTATCTTTTGGCACGTATGGCGTTTGAAGATTTTCCGTTACAATGAAAGTTGCCATGCTGTCGCCGATCGCTTGGCGGACAACGCCCAAGAATTATGGGCCTTGGGAACAGGAAGCTTCCGTACTTACCGAGGCCCTTGTAAAAAAAGGGATGGATGTTACTTGATTCGCTACCGGAGATTCCGTTAGCTCGGGTAAACTACAGTCGGTTTGCACAACCCCATATGCCGAGGATATCAAAATATAAATGCCCAAGTCTGGGAATGCTTACATATAGTCAATTCGATGGAACAGGCGGACAAGTTTGATATAGTTCACAACCATTTCGATTTTCTGCCCCTTACCTATTCCCGATCGATTAGAACGCCGATGGTAACTACGATTCACGGGTTTTCGTCCAAGAAAATTATTCCGGTCAACAAAAAATATAATGCTGGTTCAACTTACATTTCCATATCCGAATCGGCTAGGTATCCCGAACTGGACTAGCATCGTGCCATTTTCCATGCTATCGATTCGACCAAATTCGAATTTCAGGAATCAAAAGAAGACTATTTACTGTTCTACGGAAGGATCAATCCGGAAAAAGGGACAGCGGAGGCCATCGAAATTGCCAAAAGATGTGGTTATCCCATTAAAATAGCAGGCCTAATACAAAACTAATATTATTCTAGCCGGGACATCGCTCCCAAGCTGGTCGATAAAAATGTGACGTACTTGGGAAATGTAAGCCAATAGGAAGGTAATAAGCCGTTGGGAGGGGCAAAGGCCTTGTTACATCCGATAACTTTTAACGAGGCTTTTGGCCTTAGTGTTGCAAAGGCCATGATGTGCGGTACGCGCGTCATCGCATTTAACAGGGGCAGCATGTCCGAATTGATAGCGTATGCAAAAACGGGATACCTTGTACGTACTTTAGGCCAAGCTGTCGACGCAGTTAAAAAATTGGCTGACATTTCCACACAAGATTGCAACACACATGCGAATGAAAAATTCGGAATTAACACTATGGCTGATGCCTATATTCAAGTTTATAAGGATATGATACAATAGGGGAATTTTTGGAATTTGGATTTCGACTTCAGTTAAAACCGAGCGTAGCAGAAGTATTCCGACTGAAAGATTTAGATTTTTCGCACTTACCCCTTTAGCGCCTTTATCAACTCGGCCATTTCAACGGTGGCATAAGAGGAAGAGTAATCGGATACGGCATAAGGTAATACAAGACTTACGTTATGTATCATCGAACCACAGGAATACACCACGTTGGGAACATAACCCTCCCGTTCTTCTTCCAATGGAGAAAGTAAAGGTTCTGAAAGTCTTCCGATTTCTTTGGTAGGGTCGTCCAGATCGAACAACGATGCGCCAATACAGTACCTTCGCATGGGCCCAACGCCATGGGTGATTACCAACCAGCCTTCCGCTGTCCTAAGCGGGGCGCCGCAATTTCCAATTTGGGTAAATTCCCAGGGGTATTTGGGCTCTTGAATTTTAATCAGGTCGTTCCAAAGCGTATCACGATCGGAATACATGATATCACCAATGATTTACTGTGGTTAAATAACGCGGACGGCACATTCACAAATCGTATTACCGATTATATGTCACAGACTTCACATAACGGAATGGGCATTGATGTGGCCGATTACAACAATGACGGATTGTTAGATTTGGTAGAAGTGGATATGTTTCCCGAATCAAATATGCACAATAAGACCATGACACCGGCTATGAACTACAACAACCAAAACATGCGGTTTCACCTAGGTTATATGCCTCAGTACGTTAGAAATACTTTGCAATTAAGAGATAACGCAAGTAATTTTTCAGAAATTGGCCGTTTGGCGGGAATACAAAAGACCGACTGGAGTTGGGCGCCCCTTTTTGCGGATCTCGACAATGATGGCAATAAAGATCTTTTTATTTCCAATGGATATGACCGGGATATTACGGACCTGGACTTTTTAAATTATGCGCAATCAACCCGTAATCCCTATAGTACAAACAAGGTAAAGGAGAAAAGGACGCTCGAAGTGTTGGACAAGTTGCCACCCATCGACCTGCCCAATTATTTCTACAAAAATAGTGGCAATTTAACCTTTGAAGATGTTACTGGGAAATGGGCGACTGGCGAAAAAAGCATGTCCAATGGGGCCGTTTATGTAGATTTAGACCTAGATGGGGATTTGGATATTGTAACCAATAACATAAATCAAGAGGCTTTTGTTTACAAGAACCAAAGTGTGGATAAATCCAAGACCGATGCCCACTTTTTAAGGCTTAAGCTCAAGGGGCCGTCCAATAATCCAGATGGCATTGGCGCCTCGATCTATTTATACCAGGGAAATAGAACTCAAAGAAGCGAACCAAACCCTGTAAGAGGATACTTGTCCTCAGTGGATTATGTTTTGCATTTCGGACTTGGATTCAATGATGACATACATAGTCTAAAAATTGATTGGCCGGATGGTAGAGTTCAGATAGTCAAAAAAATAAAAGCGAACAGTCTCCACACAATGTATTATACAAACGCCAAAACCTCCAAAGAGAGCAAAGACTTCGGAAATAAAACATTAGAGTTACTACGTTAAGGACTATTTTATTATCTTGATAACAAATTTAATGAATATGGAATTTACCGGTCTAAGCCTGATAGAGTTTACCGAAACCTTCAAAACGGACACGGATTGCAAGCAATATCTAGGGGAGCGCAAGTGGGGCGATGGTTTCAAATGTAAAAAATGTAACCAGAAGAGAGCTACGATATTGAAGAACGAACGCACTGCCCATCGGATGTGCACATTGTGCAAGCGGGAGGAAAGCCCGACCAGCGGGACGC
>JAGXIC010000057.1 GCA_024635875.1 Pricia sp. | reverse complement strand
GGATATTGGAAATCGAGTCCCATTTCGATGCTTTTTCCACTGGTTGTGCTAAATTGGAACAGGTTTCCGTACAGTAGATTCGAATTCATCACTGTAGTTTCATCAATGAACCAGGCTTTTAGGTGGGGTAGGAGAGCCACCACATATTTCTCGTCACCCGAAATGAGAGAGGCCGATGCCAATGCACCTGAAATTTGGCTTATGCCAATCATACCTTCACGGTGGTCGGTAAAATAATTTGGATATACAGCTATAAGTATAATTTCGTTTCCTTCCGTAACAAGGCCTCCAAAAAATAATAATCCGCGTAAACAATGGGATTATCTATTTCATCGTTTTTGGGCCAATGGCCGGTGCTATGATCTAAAGAAAAGGCGCCTCGACAGTTGCCGGTAAGATGTATTCCTCTGACTGTAGTGTTTTCATAACCTCGTCAGCATAGGCCCTATAGTCAGGGTTATCCAGATATCCATCCATTTCATAAAAAGCAGAAGCTATAATGGTTGCTGCCGATACATCACGAACGGCATCCGGAATTTTTGGATCATGGAAATCCCAATACGGTATCCCGTCCTCCCTGAAATTATCCTGGGAAAGGTAGAAGTCGGCAGTGGCCTTGGCCTGGTTCAGGTAGGTGGTATCCTTCGTATAACGGTACGCCATAGTAAACCCATAAATGCCCCATCCTTGACCTCTCGACCATGACGATTCTTTATTGAAGCCCTGATGGGTCACTTTATCCTTTACTGTCCCGTTTACCGCATCGTAGACGACGACGTGATAGATACTATTGTTTTCCCGTACGTGATTGCAGGATGTTCAAAGGACCAAAAATATGATGGTAAAAACTAAGTATGTAATATTTTGCATAGTGTTTTGAGTTTTAAAACCCCATGAGAAACAATCCCACCTTTGGAACATGAGTCTATTGGGGAATTTTAGTATCGTTTCGACGATTCGCGTACGATTAACTTCGGTGGAATCATAATGGTCTTATCGTTGATCAACGTATTGCCGTTCTCAAAATAATCCAGCAAAAGATTACAGGCCAATCGGCCGATTTCCGTTCCGGACTGGTCCACTGTGGTCAAAGAAGGTTCGATGACCGCCGAGGTGGGTTCGTTGCTGAATCCTACTATGGCGATATCCCCTGGAACTCTAATACCCGATTTTTTAAGGTAGTTCAATGCCCCTAATGCGGCAAAGTCGTTGGCCGAGAATATACCGTCTACACCATCGAGTTCCTCTACAATTTTACCCGCCAGCCTATACCCGTCCTCCTTTAAAAGGGTAGAGACGAAAACGAGATTCTCATCATAGGGCAAATCATATTTTGCAAGCGCAGATCGGTAGCCTTCGTGCCGGTTCTTATAGATTTCAACCTCAAGGGGGGCGGTGAAATGAACAATTTTTTTACATCCTTGATGAATCAAATGTTCCGTGGCCTCAAACCCGCCCCTCACATCATCGAGTAAAACCTTGCCGGTCTGTTTTATTCCCGTCACATGACGGTCAAAAAATACTAGTGGCGTGCCGTTCTCGAAACATTCGGTCAAATGGGCAGTATCGCGTGTCTGCATGGTCACTGATATCAAAATGCCGACCACCCGGTTCGCCATCAGATTCCTGATAATTTTTTGCTCCCGGAGCACTTCTTCCAAAGACTGACAGATAATTACATTGTAGCCTGCCTGATAGGCCATTTCTTCGATGCCGGCTATGGTCGAAGAAAAGAAATACCGTGAAATTCGTGGCACGACAACACCAATGGTATTGCTCTTGTTGCGACGCAGATTCGAGGCCAGCAAATTTCGTGTGTACCCCAGTTCCCGGGCCTTGTCCAAAACTCTTTTTTTAGTCTTTGCCCTGACCCGATCGCTATCGTTCAGAGCCCTTGAAACCGTAGAACTGTCAATGTTCAACGCCTTGGCAATCTCGTGGATGGTTGCTTTTTTCACAGTTAGTCGGCCTAAGTTCCTGAGGTTTATGTAGTTTGATTGCCCTCAAAGTTAAGAAAATTATTATTGGTACAATCGATTGTATTATATTTAATACATTTGTGGGATATGGGTAAAACGAAAATTCCAGGTTACTTTTAAAGGCACCACTTAAAATCATCCGAAATAAGGAATTGACGGGATATCAATTTCAAATTTTGAACAAAAATAAGTACATTCTAAAATCTTATTGCAATGGCAACTAAATACAAAACACGATATGCTTCCAGTCCGGAAGCCACAAAGCGAATGGATACAGACGGATTACGAAAGGAATTCCTAATCTCGAATCTCATGGAAAAAGGAAAGATCAATCTGACCTACACCCATTACGACCGCTATATAGCCGGTGGTGCCGTTCCCGAGAAACCTTTGAAATTAGATACTATCGACCCTCTAAAAGCCGAGTATTTTCTAGAACGTCGCGAGCTCGGTATCATCAATGTCGGCGGCAGTGGATCGGTCGAAGTCGACGGAACTGCCTATGAACTCAACCACAAAGACGCCCTGTACGTCGGACAAGGTGCAAAAGAAGTGGTTTTCACAAGCAAGGATTCTAATGAGCCTGCAAAATTTTATTTGAATTCCGCTCCTGCGCACACCCGTTATCCCACGAAAAAAGTAGGTATGGCCGATGCCAATAAATTGGAACTCGGATCTTTGGAAACCGCAAACCACCGTACGGTCAACCAGATGATTATTGGCGGAATAGTCACTACTTGCCAGCTACAGATGGGAATGACGGAACTTAAAACCGGAAGTGTCTGGAACACAATGCCGGCCCACGTACACGACCGCCGTATGGAAGTCTATTTTTATTTGGATGTACCGAAAGACCAATCGGTCTGCCATTTTATGGGCCAGCCGCAGGAAACCCGTCATATTTGGATGCAGAACCATGAAGCGGTAATTTCCCCCCCATGGTCCATTCACTGTGGCTCCGGAACTTCGAATTACACTTTCATCTGGGGCATGGCCGGTGAGAATTTTGACTATGGCGATATGGATGTTGCCAAAATTACTGAACTACGATAATGATTACCAGTAGTATGAAAGCAAAACAACTAGCCTTTATTGGATTAATAGGATTTTTTTTTACGGGATGTGCGGAAAAGGAAGCTCCGGTAAAGAAAATAATCGTCGTTAGGAATACGATGGATAAAGATCGGAAATTTGAAACCGTTTCCATTGCCATCGATTCCCTAAATTTTGACAATACTGACGGAAAAAAAGGAAGAATTGTCATTATGGACGATGTGATTCACAAACCGATCCTCAGCCAAACCATCGATTCCGATGGCGACGGCACCGATGATACGGTTTTGTTTCAGCCCGCGATAAAGGCGAAATCAGAAATGTCTTTTTCTGTGTCCCATACTGATTCCATAGCAGTAACCGCTAACGACAGCATTGCGCGATGCTATTCCCGATTCGTGCCGGAACGCACCGACGACTACGCATGGGAAAACGATCGGGTCGCATTTCGGACCTATGGACCGTTGGCACAAAAAATGGTCGAGGATGACGTTAAAGGCGGTACACTCTCCAGTGGTATCGATGCCTGGTTAAAGCGGGTGGAGTATCCCATAATCAATAAGTGGTATAAAAAGGAGTTGGAGACGGATGGTTCCTATCACGAAGATGACGGTGAGGGTCTTGACAGTTTTCACGTCGGTAGCAGTAGGGGCGTTGGGGGAATTGCAGCCAAGGATGGTAATGCCTATCATATTTCCAAAAATTTTACCTCTTGGAAACGATTGTACAACGGACCGATACGTACCAGTTTTGTGCTGACCTATGCCGATTGGGATACCAATGGAAAAAAGATTTCCGAAGAAAAACATATTTCTTTGGATTATGGCAGTAACCTTTCCAAATTCGAAGTCGCAATTAAGGGAACCGATACCATTTCAGCAGGATTGACCTTACATGAAAACGAAGGCACAACTAGCGTCGGCGAAGAAGGAGGCTGGATCAGTTATTGGGAACCCCATTTTGATTCAAAAATAGGTATGGGCATCGTGGTACCTGACGGCAATATGATAGGCCATGAAAAATATGAAACTGGGGAAACAGACCGGAGCAATCTGTACGCGGACGTCAAAGTAAACGACGAGGGTAAAGCTGTGTATTATGCGGGTTTTGGCTGGAAAAAAAGTGCCCAGTTCATGAACCAAAAGGAGTGGGAAAACTATTTGAGTGATTTTTCGGAAAAATTACAGCATCCATTGGTGGTGGAGATGCGGTGACTTGATTAGATTTGTCACCTTTACAAATTTCTCAAAAAGTGAACGTCTGCAGTAAAAATTTTACAGTCTTAATGTCAGGTCGAGCGCAGGCGAGATCGAATTGACGGTCGGCAACATGAAATTGTCGGCTTCGGTTCATTTTGAGCCAAGTCGAAAGGCTCGAACAGACATCAAACCTACTTTTGCACAGCCTTTTTCTGTTGAACCTACTTTTCAAAAACCACGGTACCATCCGCCCCACCCATGATAACGATATCCGTAGTATCTAAAAAAAGTCCGGTTTCAACGACACCTGGAATATTTATGAGCGTGTTGTTCAATGTCACCAAATCATTTTGCGAAAGAATATCAACGTCTACGATATAATTTTGTTCATCGGTCTGGTAGGTATCATCCCCATTTTTTCGAAGTACGGGACGTAAACCCATTTGATCAAGTTCCGTAATAATATTTTTGGTGGCGAACGGGATGGTTTCTAGCGGTAGTTTAAATTTCCCTAAGCGCTTTACCTGCTTTACCGAATCGGCAATAACAATATTAAATTTTGAATTGTAGGCTACAATTTTTTCCCGCAACAGGGCGCCGCCACCGCCTTTGATCAGTTGCAGTTTTGCATTGAATTCGTCGGCACCGTCAATGTTAACGTCCAACGTTCCGGCTTCTTCTAAAGACAGTAATGTGATACCGGCTTCCCGGGCAAGTTTGGCGGTAGTATCGGAAGAAGGAACGGCTTTGATAGAAAGTCCGCTAGCGACCCTTTTTCCCAACTCCCGAATCATGTGGGCGGCTGTGGATCCCGAGCCCAATCCGACCAGCATACCATCCTTTATCCAATCTAACGACTTCGCTGCGGCCGCTTTCTTTTCGTAATCCGATTCCATTACTCTTGATTTTAGGAACTTGCAGTTGGAGTCAAGCGTTGTGCTTCGTCATTAACTCGCGATATTTGGCAAGGTCTTCTTGGGAGTGGTTACCATAGTCATCGATTATGGCGTGCTGAATGTTGTTTGCCTTCAAAAAGATAGCGATACGCTCCAGTTTTTCGGGAGTCCCCTTAATCTCGATTTTGGCCATAACAAAATTGTTTAGTTGAAGATATTTAACTAGAGGCATCGAATGGATTCGAACCATTATATAGACTCTTGCGGAGTCTCGCCTAGCCGTTCAGCCACGATGCCTTACTTTGCGGCATAAAATTAAACTTTAATTTGGAAAGCCTTATAATGAAAGCGATTTTTTCTGTACCATCTTACTAAATACCAAGAACAGAACCCCACAAAGCAACCACGCCGGCAACGTAACGAACGATAGAAAAACATCGAATTGCAGGGAGATGAAATAGAACAGTCCGAAACTGATGGCCCATGCGAGAAGCACGGCCCTATTAAATTTCAGATTAGCGATTTCGGCGTAGTCTTGGGCAATATTTGCCTGTCCGTGAAAAAAATGTTCAAAAACGATGATGGCACCCACCGGGGCCAAAATAAATCCGTATAGGGCTACAAAATCCAACAATTTCATGGCAAAGGCAGGAAAAAGTCCGGCGATGGTCGCAATACTTCCCGCCAGAATAGTGACCCAAAAGGTGGAAGCTTTCGGTATAATAGCTTGAAAAGCCAGTCCTGCCCTGTAAATGGTAGGATTGGCCGTAGTCCAACCGGCCAAGACAACGGCAATTATTCCAAAAAAGCCAATGGCATTGTAGGCCAAAGGGCCAGGGGCAACGGTAGGAGCTTCGCCTTGCCCCAGCAAAGCTTGCGCCTCGGGGCTCTTGATATAAACAGCATAAAGCAACGCGGCGGCTATCCACGCCATATAGTGGCCTATATACATGCCCGCAGCGGTTGTCCAACCCGAACTGGCCTTTTTGGCAAAACGGAATACCGAGAGGTCCGACATACCGATG
>JAGXIC010000056.1 GCA_024635875.1 Pricia sp. | reverse complement strand
TACTCGCACGGTATCGGATATGGCGATGTTAATAATGACGGTATCGAAGACGTAGTCGTGACGGAAGGATGGTTTGAAGGAAAAGCCGATAAAAGCTCCGGGGATTGGAAGTTTCATCCCGGTAATCTCGGAGAACCTTGTTCCCACATGCAGGTACTGGATGTAAATGGAGACGGCAACAACGATGTCGTTAGTGCGTCAGCCCATAAAATGGGTGTCTGGTGGCACGAACAGTTAGACGACCAAACCTTTGTCACCCATTTGATCAGTAACACCACCGCGCAGACCCATGCTTCCATCATGGCCGATCTCAATGGCGATGGCCGTTCCGATCTTATATCCGGCAAGCGATTTCTTGCGCATAATGGCAACGATGCCGGTGATGCCGATACCCCATACTTGTTCTGGATAGAATTCACCCCAGGAGAAAAGCCTTATTTCAAGGAGCACCTTATTGATTCCGATTCTGGAGCCGGACTCAATATAGCCGTCTGCGACATGAACAAAGACGAAAAGCCCGATATTGTTATCGCCAATAAAAATGGGGTATTTCTCTTCGAGAACGGGATAAGGGATTGAGATACGAACCTTGAAAAAGTACCAAAGTCAATTTATCTTTTAAAATCGTATGGACAAAATCAAAGTAGCCTTGATCGGCTCTGGCTTCATTGCCCACTACCACGCGCGCGGCCTAAAAGCGATACCCAAGGTTCAAATCGCTGCTGTTGTAGCTACAAAAAAAGAAAACGCTCAAAAATTTGCGTTGGAATACGATATCGAAAACGCTTTTACCGAGATATCAAAAATTGTGGCAAATGATGCCATTGATGCTGTGGTAATCTGTACGCCGAACCAATTCCATGCGCCCTTTGCTATTGAGTTCCTAAAAAGCGGCAAGCACGTTTTTCTTGAAAAGCCCATGGCCATAAATGCTGCGGAAGGTCGGCAAATCGAAAAAATTTCCGAGCAGTATAAGCGGTTCGTGATGGTCGGGCACATGTGGCGCTTCGATGCGGATGTGAATTATGTAAAAGAAACTATAGCATCAGGAAAACTAGGAAAAATTTTTAAGACCAAGGGCTATGGCATCCATGAAAATTGGGGCCCAACGGGATGGTTTGCCAAAAAGGAATTGGCCGGTGGCGGTGCTTTGGCCGATATGGGGGTACACGCCATCGATGCCATACGATATCTGTTGGGAGATCCCAAGCCCGTAAAAGTCTATGCCCGAATTGCAACACACTTTGGGGACTACGACGTTGACGATACCGGAATCATAGTCATCACTTGGGACAATGGTACGGAAAGCATCATCGAAAGTGGCTGGTGGCAACCCCATACGGACGGTCCCGAAGCGGGTGCCGGGATTTTTGGAACTAAGGGCTACGCCAATCTATTCCCCACCTTTTTGAAAATAACCAAAGAGGAGGAGTCCTTCGAGAAAATTATTCCCGATTTACCCGAAAGGAAAGAGCACTGCGATCAGGTCATTTATAATCGGCAAATGGAACACTTTATTACATCCATAACAAACAAAAAGCGACCCAATCCCGGTGTGTTGGAAGGCCAGATTGTTTTAAATATTGTTGATGCCGCCTATGAATCGTCAAAGAACGGAGAAGTCGTGAATTTGTAATCCGATGGACTTCAAAAAGCTTCTGTAATGATAACAACTATAATTTTCGATATGAACGGCGTCATAACCGATGACGAAGATTGCCACGAACAGGCTACCAAAAAGGCATTCGATCAAGTGGGCGTATCCATAACCCCTGAAATTTATAGAACATTTTGTTTGGGAAGAACCGATGCCACGGCATTCAAAGAATTGACAGCTGAATTTCAAATTAAAAAAAGAAATACCGAAGATTTGATTTCCGTAAAGACGCTGTTTTATTTGGAATTGATAAAGGACAACCTGAAAATTTATCCAGAAGTATTCGAATTGATTCAAAGACTTCACGGCACATATACCTTAGCCCTTACGACCAGTTCTACCTACAATGAGGCCGAAACGGTAATTACGCAGCTCGATATCGGCCGCTTTTTTAAAATAATGGTCACTGCGGAAGATGTAAAAAATGGTAAACCCGACCCAGAACCCTATCTTTTGACTGCTGAAAAGCTAGGTGTAAACTGCGACGAATGTTTAGTGATAGAAGATTCTGAAAACGGCGTGCAATCGGTAAAATCTGCCGGCATGAAATGTATTGCGATTACCAATACCGAAAAACCCAATCATCTTCAACTTGCAGACCGAATCGTAGACAAGTATTCAGAAATCACGGAAGCTTTTATACGAAATTTACAGAAACGCTAGTGCCTTCAAAGAATAATTTCAGATGAAAATTTAAATTATATCGAAAAAATATTAATCTGTCTCGTGAATCGAAGGTTTACTGGGGCAGCCCTGAACACTTATTGCGATTTTAAATTTTAATCAAAGTACTAATTCAGGATATTCCAACGACCAAGAAGCTTCTGGAATGTTATTTCTGCAATACTTTTCCCTAAACGTTGGGCGGTATAATCATCCAATTCTTTTTCTGGATAAAATTGAAGCCATTCTGGAAGTACCTCTTTTCCGGCATTTTTTTATAGGTGAATGTGGCTCTAAATGCGTATCTTGAAATTTCTGATTGACGGCGAATTTTCTATTTCCCCATGGAACACAACTCCTTAAATTTTGAAAGACCCTAAAAACATGATAACCGTATTCGCAATTGAAAGGACTGATGTCGAGAACGCATTCAAGAGATGCCATCAACTGCAAAGATTCGGAAGGTTATCTAAGCAAGATGCTTTTGTAAAGACTTTTTCAACGGGTGCCATGGTATGTTCGTGCTGCCTATCTGCACCTCACCCCACTGGCCTATCCGAGATTAAAAAAAGGTTGAGCAAGAACGGAGTATTTTATCATAGTGGGTACCCCACTTGTTACTTTGGTAAACCGATGTAATGACTTTGATCCGATAGAACTCTTAAAACACCTAATTAAAACTAGAACAGTATGGCGTATCAATATATTGACATGGAAACCCTAAAATTTTTACTTTACAGGGTACATGACCTTCAAAGCGTTTTGGACCAAGAACGATATACCGATTATGATGAGGCCTCGGTGAATCTTTTTTTGAATGCGACCAAAGATTTTTCGGATAAGGAGCTTTTCCCTTTCTTTCGTGAAATGGATGCGACCCCTGCACATTATAAAGATGGTGAAATCGTCGTCCACCCGCAGGTCGGAAAATACATGAAAAAAGCTGGGGAGATGGGTCTCATCGGCGCCTTGTTCGATTATGATGCCGGAGGGCTGCAAATGCCGAATGTTGTAGTGTCGGCCGCTGCCTATATCCAGGAGACGGCGAACAACCATTTACCCGGTTACGCCGGGTTGACCCTTGGGGCCGCCGAGCTGATCGTTCACTTTGGGGATGCAAGGTTGAACGAAACCTACGTTCCAAAAATGCTCACAGGCGATTGGGGCGGCACCATGTGCCTTACGGAACCGCAAGCTGGAAGTTCACTATCCGATATTGTTACTGCGGCAGAACCCACTACAGATGGCTATAGTATTTCGGGACAAAAAATATTTATTTCCGGGGGCGATTATCAGGCGGCGGAAAATATTGTGCATTTGGTATTGGCCCGAATTAAAGGGGCCCCTGCAGGCACCAAAGGAATCTCTCTTTTTGTGGTGCCCAAAAAGAGGCGGACCTCAAACGGTGACCTTGTGTCAAATGACGTAAATACACTGGGCGATTTTCAGAAAATGGGTCAGAAAGGATATTGTACTACCCATCTTTCCTTTGGAGATAAAAATGACTGTAAGGGATGGCTCGTTGGGGAAGCCAATCAGGGCTTAACGTATATGTTTATGATGATGAACAGTGCCCGTATCGGTGTCGGTCGCGGCGCGGCCGCAATCACCATGGCGGCCTATCAGGCGTCATTGGCCTACGCAAAAGAAAGGCCACAAGGACGTAGTTTGACCAGTACGGGAAAAAAAGATGTGTCACAGGAACAGACCTTGATCATCAACCACCCGGATGTCAAAAGAATGTTGATGTTCCAAAAAGTGGTTTCCGAAGGTGCCTTAAGCTTGGTACTGTTAACTTCCAAATACCTCGATCTTTCCACCACCCATTCCGACGCCGAGGAACGGAAGAAATACTTATTATTATTGGAAATGCTTACCCCGATCGTTAAGACCTATCCTTCGGAAATGGGCTTCGTTTCAGTGAGTAATGGACTTCAAGTTCTGGGAGGTTATGGGTTTTGCAACGATTTTGTCCTACAGCAGTATTTCAGGGATATCCGTATTTTTCCAATTTACGAGGGCACGACGGGAATCCAGTCCCTAGATCTCTTAGGGAGGAAGGTTCCTATGGACAATGGGGAAGGCCTTAAGCTGTTATCGGCGGAAATTATGAAAACTATTGAAGAGGCTTCGGGGCATAATACCCTAGCAGCTTATGCCCAACAACTGGGCAATAAATTGGAACTGACCCAGCAAGTACTTCAATTTCTCATGCCGTTTGCCCATAAGGGAGACTACGAACGCTTCCTGTCAGACGCTACTGTCTTCATGGAGTTTTTCGGGAATATTGTCGTTGGCTGGTTGTGGTTGGACATGGCCATTCAGGCACAAACCGCAATGGTGGCGGGCGAAACAGACTATACTCCCGACTTCTATAACAGCAAAATCCATGCGATGAAGTTTTACTTTAAGTACGAGCTTCCAAAAACCACTGCACTTGCCGAGGTTTTGATGAACAAAGAGGTACTGACGGTAGCTGCGGACAACAAAATGTTTACATAGCGCAAGTCCCATTATGCGACTTATGGATAGACAATCAATATTATAAATCTAAAGAGCTAACAATACATTATGGGGAAGATAAATTCGCAATTCGATCTAAACGGTAAAGTAGCCATTGTAACAGGATCAAGTAAGGGCATTGGAAAATCCATCGCCCGGGGCCTGGCCGAAAACGGGGCCGAGGTAGTGGTAAGTAGTCGAAAGCAGGAGGCTGTAGACCTAGTTGCAGAAGAATTTAAGGCCGATGGACTGAAGGCAGTAGGAATTCAATGCCATATCGGGGATTCCGAACAGCGCAAAACCCTTATTTCTAAAACGATTGAACTGTACGGTAGGATTGATATCTTGGTAAATAACGCCGCCATCAACCCCTATTATGGTCCCTTGGAAGGTTCTGACGAAGCGGTATTCGATAAGATTATGGAGGTGAACGTTAAAGCCCCTTGGATACTCTCCAATCTCGCCCTTCCGCATATGAAGGAAAAAGGGGGAGGCAGTATCATCAACATAGCCTCCGTAGAAGGTTTACGGCCGGGCTTTGGTTTGGGACTATACAGTGCCACCAAATCGGCTTTGATCATGCTCACTAAGAATCAGGCAAAAGAATGGGGGCAATACGGGGTTAGGGCCAATGTGTTGTGTCCCGGCCTTATCAAGACCAAGTTCAGCGAGGGACTCTGGACCGATGAAAAACTGGTCAGCGGACTTAAGAAGGCCTTACCTCTAAACCGCATTGCGGCACCCGATGAAATGGCAGGTATCGTTATGCTTTTGGCTTCTGATGCGGGGTCTTATATGACGGGCGGGGTATTTGTCGCCGATGGAGGTTATATGATTTCGGGCTAACTATTGATCTAAGAAACAGTGATGATATGAATTTTGAATACAGCGAAAAGTCCATTGCGCTACAGGAACGGTTAAAGCTTTTTATAGCACAAAACATACATCCTGTACAGGAGGAGGTCGAGACATTCCATTCCAATCCCGCCAATGTCTGGAAAAAATGGCCTGGTCTTGATACCTTGAAAGAAAAGGCAAAGAAAGAAGGGCTATGGAATTTATTTTTACCCAAGGCTTATGGAGACCTCAGCCCTGGCTTGACCAATTTGGAATATGCACCGCTGGCCGAAATCATGGGAAGAATTCTTTGGTCTTCCGAAATTTTTAACTGTAGTCCGCCTGATACCGGAAATATGGAGGTGTTGGCCAAATATGGAACGTCACAACAGCAAGACCAATGGCTACGGCCCTTGATGAACGGTGATATCAGATCTACATTTTTGATGACCGAACCCGAGGTGGCTTCCTCCGATGCCACCAATATCGAGACAGCTATTGTGGCCGATGGGGAAGACTATGTCATCACTGGAAGAAAATGGTGGTCGTCAGGGGCCATGGATCCCCAATGTAAGATTGCCATTGTCATGGGCAAGACCGATTTCAATGCCGCAAGGCATGTGCAACAGAGCATGGTGTTGGTCCCTCTCGACACCTCTGGGCTAAAAATAGTGCGGCCTTTAAGTGTTTTTGGATACAACGACTCCCCCGAAGGACATGCGGAAATTATTTTGGACAAGGTTCGAATACCCAAAGAAAACCTTCTGTTGGGCGAGGGCAAGGGATTTGAGATAGCCCAAGGGCGTTTGGGACCGGGTAGAATACACCATTGTATGCGACTGATCGGTATGGCGCAGCGCACTTTGGAATTGATGTCGCAAAGGGCTTCGGAACGTAGTCCGTTTGGGAGATTCTTGGACACCTACAGTAGTATCCGTCAAGAAATTGCCCATTCGGCCTGTGAGATAGCGCAAACAAGGCTCTTGGTACTCTCGGCAGCCGATAAAATGGATAAGGTGGGAAATAAGGAGGCCAAAGACTTGATTGCCATGATCAAGATAGTGGCACCGAGTATGGCATTAAAAGTGATCGATAGGGCCATCCAGATTATGGGGGGCAAAGGGGTAAGTGGCGACACCCCTCTGGCTCATTTTTATGCCGCGGCCCGAACCTTGCGATTGGCAGATGGACCCGATGAAGTACATCTGAGCCAATTGGGAAAAAATACAGTAAAAAAATATACGGAAGCCTAGACATGTCAAAAAAAGATATGACAAAGACCGTTCGAAAAGGGGAGGAACTTCATGAAAAGAACTTGAAGCGGTTTTTGGTGCAAAATGGATTGATTAAGGATGAAAAAAGTGATTTGGCCGTCAGTCAGTTTTATAATGGGTATTCGAATCTGACCTACCTGCTGAAAATCGAACACAAAGAATACGTACTCCGACGCCCCCCTTTTTCAGCGCCAAAACGAGGCCACGATATGGGTAGGGAATTCAAAGTGCTTCACAATTTGCACAAGTTGTTCAGTAAAACACCTCAGGCCTATGTGCATTGCGAGGATACCGATGTACTGGGTGCGCCCTTTTATGTTATGAACAAGGTAGAGGGCATTATTTTAACCGCTAAGGAGGCGACCGAGCGAAAGATATCACCCCCTGAATTTAAAACGATAGCGGATACCTGGTTGGAAACCTTTGTAGAACTGCACCAGGTGGACTATAAAGCGGCAGCACTTGAGACTTTGGGTAGGCCCGAAGGCTATGTTGGGCGGCAGATCACGAATTGGGGAAAGCAATATCTCGCTGCGGCAACGGAAGAGGTTCCATCGGCAAAGAAAGTCATGGCATGGATGGAAGAACAGCAACCTAGACACTATCAATATAGCCTGATCCACAATGATTATAAGTACGACAATATCGTTTTCGCGGATAATCAATGGGTAAAAGTGGCTTCGATACTGGATTGGGAAATGTGTACTCTGGGAGACCCATTGATGGATTTGGGAACATCGCTGGGCTATTGGACCACTTCGGATGACGCTGATTTTATGAAAAATGGGCTTCCTTCCCCTACCGTGATGGAGGGCAACCCCTCGCGGACAGAAATAGTACAACAATATGCACTGAAAAGCGGTCGTGACATCGATAATTTGACTTTCTATTTCGCCTATGGCCTCTTTAAGATCGCAGTCATCGCCCAGCAAATCTATTATCGATTTAAACATGGGCATACAACCGACTCCCGCTTTGCTCAATTGAATAAAGTTTCGGCCCTATGCTGCGATACGGCATGGCGGGCGATACAGAAAAAAAGGATAGATTCGCTTTACTAAAGATTTAAAAATTAAATGGACAATAAAATGGGACGGCAAACCTATCTAAAAGCAAACCCTGACACTATGAAGGCACTCTTCGATCTGCCCGATGATCAAGAGCTCATTATGCTGAATTTCTTAAGGTATAAGGAATCCGTTGCGGAAACAGGACTTTCGGGAGAAGCCTCCTATCGGGAATACATGAAGGCGGCAACCCCGTTTTTTAAGTTGGTAGAGGCCGAAGTTGTATTTTTCGGTCGACCACAGTCTACCCTTATCGGACCGGAAGAGGAGTCCCTTTGGGACGATGTGTTGATCGTAAAATATAGGAACCCGGGCAGTTTTCTCAAAATGGTTCGGGAAAATGGATATCCTTCGGGATTAAGGGAGCAAGCCCTGTTGGATTCGAGGTTGATATACTGTAAATCACATCTTGTAAAGGAAATGTAATACGTTTGGCAAACCAAAGGGTAAAATCATGGAATTAGAAAATAAAAGGGTGGTTATTACCGGCGCAGGCAGTGGTATTGGTGAGGCAACGGCCATCCTGTTGGCTGCCCACAAAGCATTGGTAATCGTATCCGACATTAACCTGAAAAGTGCCCAAAATGTCGTCGACAAAATAAAAGAATCAGGCGGCACGGCATATGCGCTTCAAGTCGATGTAACAAAGTTTGGGGAAGTGGAGGACTTAATAGCTGAGGTGGTCAAAGAGCATGGGTCATTAGACGTCATGGTAAACAATGCCGGCATCGGGGGCAAAAGTCAAAAAAAGACAGCCGAACATACCCACGAAGATTGGCATAACGTCATAGCGGTCAACCAGACCGGTGTGTTTTATTGCATGAAGGTGGCCCTGGGGCAAATGATGAAACAAGGGTATGGGAACATAGTGAACGTGGCTTCCCTGGCCGGTTTAAAAG
>JAGXIC010000055.1 GCA_024635875.1 Pricia sp. | reverse complement strand
CTTGTAGATGGTGTACTGCATGTCTTCATGGTCTCTTTGCCGCAATTTTTCCGCATGTTTCTCCAGATACTCGAAGAAATCCACATCTTTGATCAAGGCTACTTTTAGGGCCTCGGCAATACCGGCTATCCAATCCCGTTGCTCGAGGGTGTTCAAGAATTCACTATCGTTGATTATTGCGTAGGGAGGCGCGAAAGTGCCCAAAAAGTTCTTTTTGCCAAAGGCATTGATACTGTTCTTAACCCCTACGGCGGAGTCGTTCTGCGAAAGCACCGTTGTAGGGATACGGATAAGTTTTACGCCCCGATGGGCTATCGCCGCGGCATAACCTACCATATCGATTACAGCGCCACCACCAATAACCACCACAAAGGAATGCCGACAGATGGCATTTTCGTTGATTGCTTTTAAAATTTCCTCAACGTTGCCATCGCTGTTCTTGCTCTGCTCGCCGCCCTTTACGATGATACTTTGGGTATGTACAAGGTTATGACTATATTTTTCGCAATAGGAATCTATATGTTTGAGCAGATCGGTATGGGCATTCGCCACCCCATCGTCAATGATGAAGAGTAGCTTTACACGACCATTTTTCTTATAGTCTTCGATAATGCTTTTGAACAGTTCATTTCCCAAATCGAACAGCCCGTTGGTGGAGTGCAGCGTATAGCGATAGGATACTTGGAATTCTTGTTCTATTGGTTTGAACATCTTTTAATTATTTAAGTCACAGCAAATAGTTTCGACAATGCCCTAGAAATTGGTAGTAGCGCCAAGATAAGCAATCCGTACCACCACGTAGAAAACGAAACGGCTATTGACGCATCGAGCACGACCAACGAAAGGACGCCTGCCATCACCGCCTTTTTAATATTTTGCGGAGAATTCTCCGAATGGGCCTTTATCAATGGCAAAAAAACCAATATCGAGAAGAGCACCAAAAACAATAACGGCAATACTATACTATCCGTATACAATAGGGCCAAACTTAGCACCGCAAGAATAACGGCGGCATAGAGAACACCCGCCAAAACGATATGGTTTTTATTCTTACCATGCACCTCGCCCCTGCTGATTAAGGTAATGGCAAAAATGTAAACGATAGGAATTACGGCCATCCACCAGTATCCTAAAGTTCCCAAAATGGACATCCCCAATATTAAATTGATACCCCGACAAATACCCATGCTTAAGGGACCTAAAAAATCGTATTTCTTAGCTATGGCATCATAAAGAAGGATGGATGCTGCCAAAGCCATCGCTACCGAACCTGACACACTATTCACCAAAAACGCGAGCAAGATTCCTATTAGCAACATTACCACGCCGTAGATAACCGCCGATTTTAAATGAATGAGTCCACTAGGAATAGGACGTTCAGGGCGTTCAACAGCATCGATTTTATAATCGAAAACATCGTTCAAGATGACGCCACCCGCATAGAGACAAACAGAGGCAAAGACTAGATTTAGGATATCAACAACTGGGACCGTAAAAAAAATCTCCCTATCGGTTCTCGAAACAATTCCAGCCACGGCCACCCCCGCCAAAATATCGGCCGCAGCGGTGGGCAAGTTGGCCGGTCGTGCCAATCGGACATAGCCGTAGAGTTTTTGATTCATTTACTTGATCTGATCCGTATCTACCCTTGGCTCTTGACCGCGAAGTACGCTATTATCATTGAACAATTGGGCTTGGTTGACCCCATTGGGATTCAGCCAATCTGCTTCTTTCATCTTTCCGTTGCTGCCGAAAATATCGAGGGCGTTTTGATAGCAGGTCTTTATGACATCGGCTTTGGCGATACCTCTTTTCAACATCAACGACGCTGTTTTTGGAACGGCCAATGGGTCGCTTACGCCCCAATCTGCCGAGCTATCGACGATGATATTGGTACTACCATACTTTTCTACTACGGCCACCATGCGCTCATTGCCCATTTTGGTCTTGGGATAAATGGTGAAGGCGGCAATAAAACCTCTGTCCAGCACATCTCTGACGGTTTCCTCGTTGTTATGGTCGATGACCACTTTTGCGGGATCCAAACCGTGTTCCAGACAAACTTCCATACTTTTTAGCGTGCCGGCCCTCTTGTCCCGATGGGGCGTGTGCACTTGCACCACCATGTCGAGTTCTTTCGCCATATCAAGTTGCATTCTAAAATACTTATCCTCAGACGGGGTTTGGTCATCGTAACCTATTTCACCCACGGCTACCACATTTTCTTTGTGTAGATATAGAGGCAACAACTCTATCACCTGTTCCGCCAAGGCTTCATTGTTGGCCTCTTTGGAATTTAATCCAATAGTACAATAGTGATTAATGCCGAACTGACTGGCTCGAAAAGGCTCCCAACCGACCAAGCTGCTATAGTAATCTTGAAAAGACCCGACCTGGGTACGCGGCTGGCCCAACCAAAATGAAGGTTCTATCAGCGCCACAATACCTGCCGACGCCATGGCCTCGTAATCATCGGTAGTCCGTGAGGTCATGTGCACGTGAGGGTCTATGAACATCATTTTATCTTCCATTGTAATAATTTATGATTCGTTTTTTATTAAAAGTATCCAATTATATAAAATGTTTAACCAACAAATTACAAGTAAATTAAAATACATTATACGTCAATACAACACCAATGCATTGTTTTACACTTTGTAATTAATCCACTTTTAGATTCGACCAATTGATTTTTCCTTGGGCGGCTGCTTCCCGTAAATCTGGGTACTCATTGAGCAACGCCTTTGCTTTGGATGTGTCCGATCTAAAACAGCACAATGCCCCTACCGCATTTTCGACAGGATTATCACTTTGCAGCAAGCGCTTCATGTCTTTCAGAAGACTATCATCCAAAAAACCGCCGACCGGTCTCCAAAAATAAGGATCCACATCACGGGAAGCGGCCCATCGTTCATGGGCGTAATCGGATATGATACGTGCCAAGTCTGCATTTGCCCGTTTATCGATATCTAAAATACGGGACAGGTCTTGTTGCATAAAAGCGGCTTTCAAATACATCTGATTCCATTGCTGGTCATCAAAATATGCCGATGGATAGGGATTATAGGCACTTATCGCATCGAAAACCCTTGTGATATTCGTCCGCAAGGCTTCCACGGCCGCCTGCTTGTAGTTCTCAGGATTTGGCAATAAAATCAGGAATTTGAGGAAGGTTTCCAGCTCCCCCGTATCGGCCACCTGAATGAGGTTGGCTACCTTAGGCTGAAAATATTCACCGTTTTCCTCTAGTACGCTCGAAAGCAGATATATTCGTACCATTTGCAACGTACTGGCTTTTTGAATACTTAAATATTGACTTAAGCTATCGTTATCTAGATTTTCTAGATCCAGCAATATATCCGAATTGATTTTATGGGATAAAAGGCTGTAGGTCAAATACAGGTCTTTGGCCGAGTCGTTGGCGATTATTATATCCATTTTCTCCTCAATCCAATCAATAGTGGAATCATTCAGAGTTTTGTACACTATCGATTTCAGCTCCTTTGTATCCGTAAATGTCATAGGTGAACTTTTTACCATTCATTGCTAGTAACCTGCAAAAGAAAAATTAGGAAGGCCTTTTGAAGATAACTGTTAACAAATTTAATTATTATAAAGTGAAACGGGTTATTTTGAATTTACAAATTCTTGTTAAGTACAGGGGGTCACATACAAGTTCAAACTCAAATACAAGTTTAAACTTAAATGAGGATGACGGGTGACGGGCGATTAAAAAAACTTTTAACCTTGAACAGCTACTTTAGTAGCGATTAAACCGTTACTATTTATGGTCGAAAGAGGAAATTCTAACTTGAACTGCAAATCGTTTCTTATTTTTGGAAGAACAAGATTCCCACCTGCGCGGGAATGACAAAATAACTACATTTATGCTAGGCCTAAAACTCCCGACCGATCCGCGATGGGTAAATATCGTGGAAAAGAATATAGATGAAATCCTAACGGATCACGCCTATTGCGAGCAGAAAGCGGCGAGTACGGCGATATCGTTAGTCGTTAGTTTTCCGGAATACCCAGAGTTGGTACAGGAAATGATCGCATTAGCCAGAGAAGAAATGGGGCATTTCAAAATGGTGCATGACCGAATCATCGCACGAAATCAAATTTTGGGGCGTGACAGAAAGGACCGCTATGTCGTCGAACTTCTGAAATTCTTTCCGAAAGGCGGTAGCCGCGCGACGCAACTGGTGCATCGGCTTTTGTACGCGGCCCTTATAGAAGCCCGCAGCTGTGAACGCTTCCGATTACTTTCCGAAACATTGCAAGATAAAGAATTGGCCGACTTCTACCATAAACTGATGGTCAGCGAGGCGGGTCATTATACGATGTTCCTACAATTTGCCAGACGCTATGGTGACCGGCAAGAAGTGGATCGGAAATGGGAAGCTCTTCTTGACTATGAAGCCTCTATTATGAAACATCTTGGCACAAAAGAAACTATTCACGGATAAAGGAAATTGGCAGTAGCAGTAGCATTTGAAAGTCCGCGTTTTTAGAGCTTCCGGCTAAAGGTATCTTTGGCCTAAAGAAATATTTTGCTATTGGGGTTTGAGTTCAATCGCTACTCCGTAGCTGTTCAAGGTTCAAGGCTGAAACGTCGATGATAATCGTTTTTTACCTTAAACCTTGAACCTGTCAAAGGCAGGATTGAACCTTACATTTTTTCCTGCTGACGGGTATTGTTTACCGCTAACTATCCAGTTTATCGACGTAATAATCGTACATGGCGAATTGGGACCGAAGTTTCGGTTTGTCGTTTTTGCGGTAAGCATTGTTCCTTGCCTTATTTAGCACGCGGGCCTTTACATTATCGTTCCAGGATATCGCGAAGGTATCCAGAAGTTCTTGTTTGATATCCTCATCGTAAATCGGACAGCCCACCTCTACCCGATTGACCAAATTACGGGTCATAAAATCCGCTGAGGAAATAAATATCCGCGTATCGCCACCATTACAAAAAATAAACACCCGTGGATGCTCCAAAAATTTATCTATGACACTAAGGGCCTCGATATTCTCGCTCATGCCTTTCACCCCGGGCACCAAACAACAGATTCCCCTGACCATCAATTGAATCTTGACCCCGGCATTACTTGCCTCATAGAGCTTATCAATCATTTTGTACGAGGTAAGACTATTCATCTTGATCTTTATAAAAGCCTCCTTGCCCGCTTTGGCGTTCCCCATTTCGGTATTAATGAGCTTTTTAAAGAACTTTTGGGTGTAGTGCGGCGAGACCACCAAATGTTTGTATTTATTAATTTTATAGGTTGTCTCGAAGAAATCGAACACTTTGTTGAGTTCTTTTAAAATTGGTTCATGCGCTGTAAATAGAGTATAATCAGTATATATCCGTGCGGTGGATTCGTTGAAATTGCCCGTGCTAATAAACCCGTATCGCTTGATTTCATCGTTTTCCTCGCGTTCGATAAGGCATATTTTGCTATGTACTTTCAAGCCTGGGACACCAAAAATCAGCTTTACCCCTTCGGCCTGTAGCTCTTCGGCATACCTGATGTTGGCCTGTTCATCAAACCTTGCCCGCAACTCGATCTGCAAGGTGACCTGTTTTCCGTTCTTAACGGCGTTAGATAAACATGCCGCGACCTGTGAATCATTCGCCAAACGATAGACCGTTATCTTGATGGCTTTTACTTTAGGGTCAAGTGCAGCTTCCCTTAAAAATTTAATGATGTACGAAAAAGTATGGTAGGGTGTATACTGCAGATAATCTTTTTCAGCGATTTTTTCCAGAAGACTTCCTTCCAAACTTAGACCCTTTACACCTAATGGTGTAATTTTTTCATACATTAAATCGGTTCTGCCCAGACTGGGGAAACCCATATAATCTCTCTTGTTATGGTACCTTCCTCCAGGTATGATGCTATCGGTATCCTCGACTTTCATCTTTCCCTTGAGAAACTCCAACGTATCCTTTTCGATGGCCTTATCATAAACAAAACGTACCGGATCACTTATTTTTCGGTGTTCTACACTCGAATGGATCTTTTCGATAAAACTTTTACTGAGATCATTGTCGATATCCAGTTCCGCATCTCGGGTAATCTTGATCATGTGCGCCGAAATTGACTTGTAATCGAACATCGGAAAAACGCTGTCCAAACAATAGCGGATTACGTCGTCCAACATGATGATAAAACTTTTATCGCCTTCCTTGGGCAATTCGATAAAACGATCGATACCCTTTGGGATTTCAATGAGGGCATACCGTTTCTCCCGCTTTTCATAGGTCTGCCGGGTGCGGTCGTCGCTCTTTAATACCATTTTAATAGCTAGGTAGGCGGCCGTATCCTTTAGCATTGGGAATTCCGCCAAATCGTTCAAGATGATAGTCATAAGCTGGGGACTCACCATTTGAATAAAATAATTCTTGACAAATTCCCCTTGTTTTTCGGAGAGTTCGGTCTCGCTCAATAGTAAGATATTGTGCTCTTCCAGTTCTTTTTCAACCTTTATCAGTACATCAACACTTTTGCTCTGCTGTTGAATCGCGATTTTGGTGATTTCTTCCAGTAAATCTTTGGCTTTTTCTCCGCCTAGTACACTTTTTCCCGTTTTACCGGCATCGACGATACGCTTAACAGTTGCATAACGCACTTTGAAAAATTCGTCGAGGTTGTTCGAGAATATTCCCAAAAACCGAAGCCGCTCGATCAGAGGCACATTTTTGTCCGTACATTCCTGAAGCACCCTCGCATTGAATTGCAGCCAACTGATCTCTCGGTTAACGTATTGATTTTTTGTTTTAATCATTTATTTTAGGTCTTTGGGGAAAATGGTTTGCTTTGTTGACCCCTTCGTCACGGATTTCCAGTCTTTCACTTCAAAATTGAGCTGTACCAGGCCCGTCGTGGGAACGTTGTCAATATAGGAATTTCCCAAGGAATTGGCAACGTTCGTAAATCCTTCGTTATGCCCGAAAATCATTACGGTATCGAAACGGTTGTCCAGGTTTTTTACAAATTTCAGCACACTTTCCCCCGAAAAGTCATAAAGGGCATTGGTGACCTGAAATTTTATAAAAGGGAAGTTCAGTTGCCGCAAAAAAATCATGCAGGTATGCAAGGCCCTGTTTGCTGGACTAGAAAAAACCGCATCTATGGCTACCGCTTGGGATGTAAATTTTTTGGAAACCAAATGTCCATCGTTGATTCCCCTTTCTTGAAGCGGACGGTCTTTGTCGTTTACGGAATAGTCCCATGATGATTTGCCGTGTCTTACGAGTATCAGTGTTTTCATTGTGAAAAAGTTTAGGAGTTTATAAGGTTTAGGAGTTTATTGGGTTTGGTGCTCGGTGATTCGGTGGTCGGTGGTCGGTGTTCGGTGTTCGGTGTTCGGTGTTCGGTGCTAAGTATGATCTATTATTTTTAACTTCACTGCTACTGCAACTGCTACCACCTACTGCTTCATGGTGCAAGCCGCTCCATCTTCCAGTCCGCCTTTCCTTTTAGTCTATAAAGAATCCGGTCATGCAAGCGGTTCGGCCTGCCTTGCCAGAATTCTATGGATACCGGTTTTACGAGATAGCCGCCCCAATGGTTAGGGCGTTCGATTTCTTTGTTCTTATATTCCTCTTCCAATTCCGCAAGTTTATGTTCGAGAAAGTCCCTTGACGGGATAACGCTGCTTTGGTCGGAAACCATTGCGCCAAGTCGGCTGCCTTCAGGGCGGGAATTAAAATAGTCGTCGGATTCTTGGGGGGGAAGCTTTTCCACTTGTCCTTTGATGATGACCTGTCGTTCAAGATTGGGCCAAAAAAATGAAATACAGCCATGGGGATTGTTGGCAATGGCCTTTCCTTTTTCGCTTTCATAGTTGGAATAAAAGACAAATCCCCGTTCGCTGAATTTTTTAAGCAACACTACCCTACTTTTCGGAAATCCATCCAATCCAATGGTGGAAACGGTCATGGCGTTGGGTTCCTCTACACCTTTTGAAGTTTCCAATTCGTCGAACCAGGTTTGGAAGAGCAACATCGGGTTTTCGGGTATGGCATCTTCCATCAAGGCACTTTTTTCGTAGGATTTTCGATAATCGGCTAGGTCTTTTTGCATTTCGTTCGCTTGTTTTAAGAGGATAAACAAAGTTCAGTAAAAGAAAGGGGAATAAGAAACGGGATTGATTTATTTTGAGGGGATATTGTTGCAGGGAACAGACTTAAAACTCAAAAACCTTTCCGTCATCCGCTAACTTCGTATTGGTAAAAACCTCCTGTGCTTCTTTTTGAAAGGGTATAATCGATTTATAGCGTGTTGAATAATGGCCCAAAATCAAGGTGCCAACATCTGCGGCCTTGGCAATAGCTGCAGCTTGCTTGGCCGTACAATGCTTGGTTTTCGGGGCCAACCGTGCTTCGGATTCCAAGAAAGTGGATTCGTGGTAGAGCGCATCCACATTTTTTATTTGATCGATGATATCCGGTTTGTAGCCGGTATCGCTGCAATAGGCGTAGCTTTTTGGTTTGGTAGGGTCAAAGGTCAGTTTCTTGTTCGAAACTAGGGTACCATTTTCCAGAAGAACATCCGTTCCCTGCTTGATGTTTCGAAAATGGGCTCTACTGATGTTATATTTGGCGACAGCTTCTATATTCAATTTACGTTCGCCCAATTTTTCCCGAAAAAGGAATCCATTGGTGTACACCCTATGTTTTAGGGGGATGGTCTCTATAGATACCTTGTCATCCTCAAAAACCATTTCCGACGCTGTAGAGATAAGCTCATGAAAAATCAAGTGATAGTTCGTCCAAGAGTCGCCTAACTTCATAAACAAAGTGATAGCTTCCTTAATGCCTTTGGGACCGTAAATATGTAAATCTTTATCCCGACCTAATAATCTAAAGGTGGATACCAGACCCGGCAATCCGAAAAAATGGTCGCCATGTAGGTGGGATATGAAAATGTGGTTTATTCGTGAAAATTTGATTTTGTTCTTCCGCAGCTGCACCTGTGTACCCTCGCCGCAGTCGATAAGAAACATTTGGTTTTTGATTTCCAGCACCTGCGACGTGGGGTTGGTCATCGTTCGCGGGGTGGCGGCATAGCAACCGAGGATGGTTAGTTTCATATTTGATAATCGTAGGTTTACGGCGCTAGCATCGTACCGATTTTGATTTGGGCCAAATAGTGCTCTCTTATAGGTCCAGATCCCTTTCGATTTCTTCCATTTCAATGATATCATGGGCTTCCTGTAGGGTCGGCACCACGGTTATCGCATCGGGCATTTGGTCATAGGAAACTTTGTCGGTCACTAGAACAAAGGATTTATCGGCCTTTCGGTGCGTATCCGAAAGTTGAAAAAACTCCATCACATCGTCAGAGGTCAATTTTGAAAAGGAAAAAAGATTAACAATAATATGGTCGTTCTTGATTTTGGGATACCCTACGTTCAGATTTTTTAGGAATTTCGACAAGGAAATATCCTCTTGAAAAACTACGGTCGTAGTGCCATCGGAATCGAAAATCATAGTCTTTTAGTTTTTAGGTTTATGAATTTAGCCACATTATACCAGCTACTTTATCTTCGACGCCAACAAATACAACACCGCCATGCGAATGGCAACACCGTTTTCTACTTGGTGCAAGATGATGGATTGTTTGGAATCGGCAACGTCGCTCGTTATCTCCACACCTCTATTTATTGGGCCGGGATGCATGATGACGATTTCTTTGTCGAGGCTGTCCAGTAATTTTTTATTGACCCCGAACTGCTGAGTGTATTCTCTCGTGGTAGGAAAATAGCTAATATCCAATCGTTCGTTTTGAATGCGGAGCATATTGGCGACATCGCACCAGTCCAACGCTTTTCTCAGATCCGTCTCCACCTCCACACCGAGCGACTCCACGTGTTTGGGAAGTAAGGTTTTAGGGCCGCATACCTTGACCGTGGCCCCTTGGAGCTTTAAAGCAAAAATATTGGACAGGGCAACGCGGGAATGCAGGATGTCGCCAACGATGACGACTTTCTTACCCGCTACGTCTCCCAATTTCTCGCGGATGGAATAGGAATCCAACAAGGCCTGGGTCGGATGCTCGTGCGCGCCATCGCCCGCATTGACAATGGAT
>JAGXIC010000054.1 GCA_024635875.1 Pricia sp. | reverse complement strand
GGGCTCTGAGAAGCGGCTGAATAGCCCTTAACAGTTCCGGCTGCCATCGTTCCTAATCCCAATATAGAGGCCGCTTTTAAAAAGCCTCTTCGCTGTAGAGGATCTGCCTTTTTATTTTCTAGCTCGTTCTGCATATTTATTTTCATTGTCGATTTTTTTAAAATACGTTTGTTTACTTATTGACCTAGCATCTATTACCACGGCCTACTAAAACGACGCGACGGTAAGGAAGCTACTTTGTGTTGTTGTACTGCTCATCTGTCACAGGCTCAAACCATGTTACGAAACCATTTTCTGTTTTTGGCAGAATGTACATTTGCGTAAGACTGTTATTTTCGGTTGCGCCATGCCAGTGCCTTGTATTAGCCGGAACCTTGATGACATCACCCTTTTTCATCGTTTGTTTTGGCTGTCCCTTCAGCTGATGATATCCCGCTCCATCGAGTACAATTAAAATTTGCCCGCTCGGATGCAAGTGCCAATTTGATCTTGCACTTTGTTCGAAATAAACATTACCCACTAGTGTATTGTAGATGGAATCATTTGCGACCAAACCAAAATTATAGGCGTTGCCTGTGAAATTTGTAGTAGGCCCCAATTCGCCCTTAGGAAAAATTGCTTCTTCAGAAAGATTCGATTCCGTATTTTCTTGCTTTTCAATTTTTGTGTTGCAGGCCTGACCTATGAATAGTAGTAGGGCAACTGCGAGTGTCATTATTGTTCTCATTTGTATCTGTTTTAAATTTCCTTAATGATTTTTGCAGGAATACCTCCTACGACAACATTGTCGGGAACATCTTTTGAAACGACCGAACCTGCGGCAACTACCGAGTTTTCGCCAATGGTTACCCCATACAAAATGGTGGCATTGGCACCGATCCATGCATTCTTCTTAATGTGGATGGGTTTCGGAACCAGCGAATGTCTATTATCGGGAGAAATAGGATGGCCTTCGGAAAGCAAGCTGACTTTAGGCGCTATCAGTACACCATCGTCAATAGTAATACCGCCCAAGTCCAAAAATGTACAATCAAAATTGATGAATACATTTTTACCGATTTTTGTATGCTTGCCGTAGTTAATATACAAGGGGGTAAAGATGGCAACACTTTCATCAATTTCGCTCCCTGTAATTTGGCTTAGTAAATCCCTTATAACCTTAGGGTCTGTAGCCTTGTTCATCCGCACCAGTATTTTTTTTGTTTCGAATGATGCCTCAAGCATTCTATAAGCCTGTGAGTCGCTAGGCAAAATGGTTTCACCATTTAACAATCTCTGAAATATGGTATTTACTTCCATCCTATTCGTTCGCTTTTGGTTAACCTAACAAAATTATAAAAGAGACCCATTACATTTGTTACACTATTTACGGGTAAAATGTCAAATATTACTTATATAAAGAAAGAAGATTCAATGGATGGAAAAGAAGAAGAGTTGCCACGAATTTTGATGCAGAATTTGTCCAATGCAAAAGGATTACCGGAAAGTTTTAATGAAAACTATCATACACATTTGTTTTGTCATCGAGGGAGCATTTCTTTTTTGTTCAACAACGTACAAATGAAATGTAAAGGCAATGAATTTTTGTTTTGGTTTGCAAAGAGTAAATTGACAGATTTGCAATTTTCAAAGAGTTTTAGGGCAACAGTTTTGCTGGTAAAAAATCAATTTTTATATGATAATATTCCTGACCAAAATTGGGGTATTGATGCCAACTTACACTCTCGCCAAAATCCTGTAAAAAAATTGAATAATCAAAAGGACAGGCAAAGAGTTTTAACGAATTTCCAACTGCTGAACGATAAGTTTCAAGATAAAAAACATCGTTTTTATGAAGAAGTCTTGAAACTGCAAATGCGGTTGTTCATTCTTGAAATGTGGCACACATTTGCGAACGAATACGAGCGCAGAAAACGCACCTTACAAAGTGGGTCATTATACGAGCGTTTCGTTCATTTGGTACAAGAGCATTGTATGGCAAAAAGAGAGGTGCGGTTTTATGCCAATACACTTAGCGTGACCCCTAAATATTTGAATTTTGTTTGCAAGCAGAACTCTGGTGTTACAGCGTCTGAATGGATCCAACGATACACCAAGGAGCGTATTATACTTTTTTTGCAGAACAAAAATCTGAACGTTGCAGAAATCGCCGACAAAATGATGTTTTCAAGTCGGTCGTTCTTCACGCGTTATGTGAAAAAGGTTTTGGGTACTACTCCAACCGAGTACAGAAATCGGTTGGAGTAAAGTTAAAATATCATCCCCTGCTTAGTTTTATGGTTAGTGATAGTTTGGGCTTGTTCACTATGACATTGTTCTATGTAAGTAACCATAAACCAATTCACTTATTTTGCCCTTAAAATGGCCATTGTATAGTACCATTTCTAAAATATAGAAAACCTTTTTGGAGGGTGTGATATTCTCGGTCTTTTTTAGTATTCTCCTTTAATAAGCTTTTATGGGACAGCAAAATTATCTTGTTCTAAAAATTAATTATTTCAAAACTATTTTGAAAAGTTGACTATTGATGTAATGCTTCATCAGCATTTTTGGGAATGAAATTTCCTTGGTAGCCTATGGTGGTGCTGAGATGGGTAATTTAAGCATAAAACAAGCGTATCACAGCATTTTCGGGAAAGGACAACCCCCAATGTATTGAAGGAGCTACTTTTAAGGCTATTATTCCTGTTCGAGGAGTGGCTGATGAAATTGATGCTAGAGCAATGGTCGGACCAATTGAGGTAGTGAATAATGTTTAGGTTGAATTTATCCCTAAGATGTGCAGTAAGTTTGGCATCTAGGCAGTTCAACTTCAAGAAATTCTTGACGTTTCCGAAAGAACCATGTTATCGGATATTAAAAAGTTAGAAGATTATCTTGCATAAAAGGAAGTAAAAAGATAGGGGGCTATTTTTAAGGATGGGCCTAGTCCATAAATAACCCGGGGAGGAAAAGCGACACTGCGGGAAAAAGGGTCACTAGAACCAATACCACCAAACTGACAAGCAAGAATGGAAAACCGGCCTTGCTGACCTCGCCGATGGAAATCTTTCCGATACTGGAAGCCACAAAAAGACAGACCCCTACTGGTGGAGTCGTCAGGCCTATGATTAGGTTCAGTACCGCAATAATGGCAAAATGGATAGGATCGACATCCACCGCCAAGGCTACCTTTAGTAAAATCGGGAACAGAATTAACAATGCGGCAATTGTTTCCATAAAGGTGCCGACGACAATTAACAGCAGGTTGATCAATAAAAGCACAACATATTTATTGGTCGTAAATCCCAGAATTTCGTTCGATATGGTTTGAGGAATCTGCTCCGTGATCAAGATAAAACCGAAAAGATTGGCAAAGCCCACCAATACCATCAATGAGGCCGAAGTCTTCATGCTGTCCAAAATAACAACCTGCACATTTTTGAAATCCAATCGCTTATAGACGAATCTACCGATGATCAGGGCATAGGCGACGGCGATGATAGAGGCTTCCGTCGGCGTAAAGATACCGCCGATGATGCCGTAAAGAATGATAAATGTCATCAAGAGCGACCAAAAAGTAGCTACGAAACTGCGCATCACCTGTCCCAAGCTACTGCGCTCGTGTTTCGGATAGTTTTTTCGTTTCGAAATGAAATAGGCTGTAAATAAAAGCCCGAGACCCAATAATAAGCCCGGCAAAGCTCCTGCCAAGAAGAGTTTCCCTACCGAGAGGCCGCTCAAGGTCGCCGCAATGATCAAGGGTACGCTGGGAGGAATAATAGGTCCAACGGTAGATGAGGCCGCGGTGACCGCACAGGAAAATCCGGTATCGTAGCCGTCTTTTTTCATAGCAGGAATCATAATCGACCCCATACTGGCCGTATCGGAAATCGCCGTTCCCGAAATACCCGCAAAAAGCATCGAGGCACCTATGTTCACTAAAGAAAGTCCACCGCGGATATGCCCTAGCAAGTGGTTGCAAAAGGTGATGATCTTTTCCGTCAGCCCCCCATGGTTCATCAAATTACCGGCCATAATAAATCCGGGAACGCTCAACAGCACGAACACATCGATACCGGAATACATTTTCATGGGTACGACGATCAAGGGGATTCCCTTGACCAACAAATAGCACAAACAGGCCAATCCCAATGCAAAGGCAATGGGAAACCGCAACACTAGGCATACCACAAAGACGAGTACCAAAATCCAGATCATGGCTCCGTTCTTTTAAAGGTTTTCCTGATTTTTATCCACAGATAGTAACAGATAGCGGCCGACATAATGAACATGCTAAAGAAAGCCACGCCCATATTAAATCCCAAGCTCGGTGATTTTTCGGGGATGCCCAATAGGATGAGCTTTGCGGAAAATAGCGCCATGATAGCAAAAAGTATGAAGTTGATCACGGGAATGCCCTTGTTCAAAAAATGTTGCCATTTAAGGGGAAGCCGGTTGAAAAACATATCTAAGTGAACATAATATGAGGTCTTCATGGCCAAGCCCGCGGCAAAAGACATGGCATAGATAAAAAAGAGACGCGATGCCTCCTCGGTCCATGACGGGGTCTGCAAGGGCGAAAATCGGAAAAATATCTGAAGCAGCACGGTCGTTATTAAACCCCAGGTACTGATCAAAGTACCCCATTTGAGTACGCGGCCGATTATCTTACGTAGCATCCTGTTTTTCTTCTTTGAGTTGTCGGTAAATTTTCTTCATTTCCGGGGATAAGCTTTCGTAGATGGCCTTGCCGCATTTATCTTGAAAGGCCTCCTTGTCCACCTCTATAAACTCCATTCCTTTGGCCTTTAATTCCTCCTGGACATTTTTTTCGTTCTCCAGAAATAGCCGGTGCTCATAGGCCTGCATATCTTTTCCTGCCTGCAAAACGATTTCCTGCAGATCGGGCGGTAAGCGCTGAAACTGTACTTCGCCCATAACTGGATAGACCCAACTTATCACGTGACCGGTCAGGTTGACATATTTTTGGACCTCTGCAAAACCGGCGTTATTGATCATGGCGAATGGATTTTCCTGTGCTTGGATGGTGCCCTGCTGAAGCGAGGTAAAGACCTCTGAAAATGCCATTGGGGTAGGTTTTGCCCCCAAGGCGCTCCATGCCGTAACAAATGAAGGCACGTTGGGTACGCGGATAATCAATCCATTTAAATCATCGGGATGGCGGATCGGTCGGTTGGAGGTCAAATGTCGCGGGCCCCGCTCGAAATGGCCCAAGGCCCTAAGGCCGGATTTTTCAATCATTTCTTCTTCCATCAATTGTCCGATCGGCCCATTGATATACCGGTTCATATCGGTAGAATCTTGCATCAGAAAGGGCAATTCGCAGAAGGTAGCGACCTCGAACCAATTGGTCAGGGTAGAACCGGTGGTTGTCATATCGATAACATCGGCCTGTATCAAACGGATGGCCTCGATTTCCTTCGCCAATTGTTCAGAGGGGTAGATTTCTACTTTTATACGCCCGTCGGAACGCTCTTCCAGAATTTCCCCAAAATAAGTGAAGGCTTTGAACCAAGTATGGTCCTCGTTGACCAATAGCGCGGTTTGGAACAAGTATTCGGGTTCTTGTCCAGATCGGCATCCTGTAAACAGGAAAATGGCCAAGAACAATAACCAATATGCACGTCTTCTTGTTTCCATAATTTACGGGCCAACTAAATCGATAGGGATGTAAATATATCCTTTTTCGTTAAACGGACATATTTTTCGCTAGTATCGACCCAAAATACGATGCGTCGACCGGAATAGGAGGGAAGGTTTTAACGGCAACCGGCAAAAAACAAAAGGCTGTCCTTGATATGCTGTCCCCAGTATTCCCATTCATGCCCACCCCCGAATTCTTCGTAGATATGATCTATACCGGCATCGGACAATTGTTGGTGCAAAGTTCTGTTGTATTTGATCAACTGATCTTCGGTACCGCAGTCGAACCGAAGTTTAGGCAGACTACCGTTATTTTTTGCTATCATCCGCCAAACGGAGTTCTCGCTAGTTTCCTCTTGCAGATATCTATCCAAAGGCTCCTCTACGAACAAGGGCATCTGTTTGAGATCGGTAATGGCGGAATGTGCGGAGATTGCCCTAAAATTTTCGGCGTATTTGACGCCTAACCGCAAGGCCCCGAAACCGCCCATGGACAATCCGGAAATAAATCGATCTGATTTTTCGCTTACACATTGAATGTTTTCGATTACCGCAGCGGGGACATCATCCACGATCCATTTTTCAAAATTACGCCCTTTATGCGGCACGTATCCAGAGCCATCGCCCCAAAGTCCGTCGGACGGCATCGCAATGGCCATGGGAGGAATTTTTCCGTTTTCGATCATCTGTAAAGCAGTAATATGCACGCCGGCTTTCTGCGACCAGGCCCATGCACTTCCATAAACCCCATGCAGTAAAATTAGCAATGGAATATCTTTTAGATTCTCCATAGGGGGGACAAAAACACAGATATCACCTCGACCCTTTAGATTCGGAGTTTTTACGGTAATAAAGCGAAGATTTCCGCTTTCGAAGGCTGGGTCTGATATTTCTGTGGTTCTGAACATGTCGAAAATTAATCAAATACAATGACACCCTTGGCATTTTTTCCATCCAACATATCATCGAAGGCCAGCTGCAGGTCTTCAAGACAATATTCACGGGTAATCATTTCATCCAACCGAAGATCGCCTTTTTTATAGAGACGCATCAGTTTGGGGAAATCGATCTGTGGGCGACATTTTCCATAAAGGGGATTGATGTAGATTTTGTCCCATTCGAACAATCTCATATCGATTTTGATTTCTTCCTCGATGCCGCTTACCTGAACGGCCGTGCCCGCGTTGCGGATCATCGCCAAAGGTGCCGCGCCCAAGGCGGGAATGGCGGTACACTCAAAAGCATAATCGGAACCCCGGCCCTCACAGAGGGTCCTAACTTTTTGGGCAGCTGCTTCTAGACCTTTATCCTGTTTATCGGCCAGAATCGTATGCGTAGCACCAAATTGTTTGGCCAGTTCAAGCTTATCACCATTGATATCAACGGCAATGATCAGGCCCGCCCCAGAAATCCTCGCCGCCTGTATCACGTTGAGGCCCACACCCCCGCAGCCTAAGATGGTAACCGAGCTTCCTGCCGAGACCTTTGCGGAATTTACTACGGATCCGTAACCTGTCATGACGCCACAACTGATGATGCTGGCCGCCGAAAAATTCAGATCCTTTTCCTCGACCTTGACCACGGCAGATTCCTTGACCAAGGCATATTCGCTTAACGTACCGAGATTGAAGGAGCGTTCGATGGGTTTTCCCTGCCACTGCGAACTTTCCAGGCTGGCATGTCCTGGTGTATGTCCGTTGGCGCCGGCAACTACTGGCGAGTTGTTCTCGCAGATATGCTGGTTCCCTTCCTGACATTGGAAACAGGTCATACAAGGTGTCGCCCAATTGAGGATTACCTGATCTCCTTTTTTAAGGTGTACTATCTCGTTGCCCACTTTTTCGATGACTCCCGCACCTTCATGCCCCATAACGATCGGTTTCCCCCAAGAAAGGGAATCGTGGTCGGTATGACAGAGGCCGGCGGCTTTGATTTTTACCAATACTTCATCCGACTTCGGATCTGAAAGAAGTATATGGTCGATGATAAAGCTGCCATCGCCTTTGGCTATTGCAGTTTTTGAACGTATTGACATGATATTAAGGGTTTAGTGTTTGTGGGTTAGTGTTTGGGGTTTAAAAACGTTGGTAAATGGGTTTTTTGTTAAGGATTTGATGCCAAGTACTATAGTTGATACCAAAAAAGTATAAACCCATAAACCCATTTTTCTTCTATTCCGCCAAAAGATTGATGGGTTTGAACTCCGCTAATGGGTCGGCCAATTTAGATTTATCAATTTTTTCGCCGCTCTTGATGAACTTGGTTCCGTAAACATAGGCTTTGGCATTGTTGATGGCATCCACGGCCAAGAGGGTATCTCCCTTAAAATACCAAACGGAAAGGCTTTTTCCGGCTCCGGTTTCCTTTCGGGTGATTACTTGGTCATATCCTTTGGAAAGCCCCACCATCTGTAGTTTAATATCATATTGCTCGGACCAGAACCAGGGCAGGTTGTCATATATGGTACGCTTCCCGCAAATGTTTGCCGCGGCTATCTTTGCTTGATCTACGGCATTTTGAACGGATTCTAAACGGACAAAGCGATCGTAATGTGGATTATGATGGAAGGTACAATCGCCAATCGCATATATATGGTCATCGTTTGTTTTTGCAGTAGCGTCCACCCGAATTCCATTTTCAATTGTCAATCCCGCTTTCTCCGCCAATTCCGTATTGACCTGTATTCCTACGCCGATTACGATTATATCCGCTTCGTACTGCGTGCCGTCGGAACAGATAACTTTACTTACATTGGTATTGGTCTTGATGGCAATCACATTTTTTTGGTAAGTACTTCAACCCTATTCTCGGCATGAAGATCCATAAAAAACCTTGACATTTCAGGTGCGGTGACCCGCGCAAGAATACGTTCTTCACGTTCAAGCACCAAAACTTCGTTCCCTAATTTTTTTAAGGAAGCTGCCGTTTCCAAACCTATGTAACCACCTCCGATCACAACTATTTTTATCGGATGACCGTCGGTAAGTGATTGACGTATATGGTTGACATCTGCCGCAGTACGCAAGGGAAATACATTTTTAGCCGTATCGATACCGGGTATCGACGGAACGATAGGTCTCGCCCCTGTCGCGATCACCAAGGTGTCATAGGCTTGTACCCTGCCATCGGCCAAACCGATTGTCTTTTCTTTTCTGTGGATGGATGCTACCAAAACACCCAGATTCAGGGTAATTCCAGCTTTTTTATAACTTTCTTCAGACTTCAAAAGGTTGGTTTCGATGCCGTCTTCACTAGTCAGATAAGCCTTTGATAGCGGCGGACGGTGATAGGGCAGTATCGGATCGGAATCAAATAGCTGTATGTCGCCTTCCCAACCTTGCTTACGTAAGGCAAAGGCAAAATTAACGCCCGCGTGGCTGGCACCGATGACAATGCAGACTTTATTTTTGGAAACGTTTTCCGACATGGATGCTAGAGGCTAGTTGGCGACCTTCAGTACAATGCCGTCAAGGGCATCGCTAATCGGAATCTGGCAGCCCAAACGGCTGTATTCGTTGGCGGTATCGTCCAGTTCTAACATATCCTTTTCAATTTCGCTGGCCTCACCGGTCTTGTCCATATCCTCCGGTGCCACGTGCACGTGACAGGTGGCACAGGAGCAGACCCCGCCGCAGTCACCATCAATGCCCTTGACGTTATTGTTGACCCCTAGCTCCATTACCGAACCTGAATCGGCCTCCGCGGTTATCGTTTCGTTGTCTTGTGTAATAAATGTAATCTTGGCCATGAATTTACGTATTATTTTACAGTTTCTTAATGCTTTGCAAGGTATTGAATAGCTTTAAAGCCTATCAAATTTCACCTCGATCCGGTCGTACCCTACTTTACGTTTGAATTCACCCAAATCTTCGATATTTTCTTTATAATCTAGAATTTCCATCGAACCGACTTTTTCGGCTAGCGTTTGCAAAAGTATTTTTAGGATCTGGCGGGCATGCGTTGCACCCAAGCAGTTGTGATGGCTGAAACCGAAGCCCACATGGGATTCATCTTACGGTCGAGCACAATTTCATTTGGATTTTCGAACACCCCTGCATCGCGGTTGGCGGAAGCCCAACACAGGGAAATACGACTGTCCGCTTTAACGGCATGTTCGCATACCTGCGTGTCTTCGGTCACTACCCGGCCCATCTGTGTCAAGGGCGAAAAGTAACGGATGAATTCTTCCATGGCCTTACCAATAATTTCGGGCTCCTTCCGAAAACGTTCCAAGGCTTCGGGATGTTCCGCCAAATACGCAATGGAATTTGTAACGGCATTGATTACGGTATCCCTTCCGCCCGCAAAGGTCAGCACCATTACCCCCTTAACCTCCTCTTTCGTCAGTTTTCTACCTTCAAATTCGGAAGCCAATAAAACGGAATACATATCGTCGCCGGGCTTCTCGATGGCACGGTCTATCTGTCTATCGATATACTCATACAGAATATTGGCCTTGTCGCCATCAAGTGCTTCGCCCTCGCTGCGAAAAACATGCGTGCCCCAGGAAATCCAAGTTTCGGATTCAGCGAATGGCGTATGAAGTAGAAGCGTCAGGGCTCGTGATTGCAAAGGCAGGGCAAACCCCTCGATTACCTCTACAGTTCCCTTTTGCAAAGCTTCGGCAACATTGGCAGAAATCTGCGCCGTCAATTTTTCTTGGTACTCCGGTTGTAACGGACGTTTGAACCAAGGCTCGACAATTGCCCTATATGCGCCGTGTACGGGAGGGTCTACTTCAAAAGGAATTTGCCGCGTATTGCGTATGTTGACTTCCGAAGGTACCACGATGCGTCCCGGCACGGCAGCCGAGGTAAACGTTTGGTAGTTATAGGCCGATTTTCGTACATCCTTATGCCTCAAGAGCATCGTTACCGGATCATTTTGATCGTTTATTTCGCCATAGCCTTTCTCCGATCGGGCAGCGCCGAAAGGGTCGGGAAGTTCACTTTTCTTCATTTTTTCCGATGTAATGGATATTGGTGTTTGCTGCGGATAATCCTACGCCGCAAAAGTTGAAATAAAATCAGTAAGATACGCATCCTTTTTTGATCAATATATATACTATTCTGTTTGAAAAATAAGTATTTTTAGTTTTTTAGGTATATAATGGGATAGAAAGCCTGTTTCAAAAGATGGAATAGCTTTTCGCCATTGGTCTATCGAAAAAAACCTAAACTATCTCTAGCATGAAATATATTGTTTGTGAAAAGCCCGGCGAGTTTCAATTGAAAGAAAAAAATAAACCTGAAAAAGTTGATGGAGAGGCTCTGGTACGGATAAAAAAGGTCGGTATCTGCGGTACGGACCTGCATGCCTATGGCGGTAATCAGGCTTTTTTCACCTATCCTAGAATATTGGGTCACGAGCTGGCTTCGGAAATTGTTGAAATAGAGGAGAACGACCAAAACCTAAAAGCTGGCGACAATGTCGTTATCATGCCGTATATCACATGCAAGACCTGTATCGCCTGTAGAAACGGCAAAAGTAATTGCTGTACCCAAATGAAGGTCCTGGGCATTCATACCGATGGGGGAATGCAAGAGCTTCTATCCGTACCCATCGATTTGCTGATTCCGGCAAAGAACTTGAGCGATGATGAAATGGCTATCGTTGAGCCTTTGGCCATAGGCGCCCATGCCATCCGGCGGGCACAGCTGCAAAAAGGCGAAACCATTGTAGTAGTGGGCTGTGGCCCCATTGGTATCGGTATCATGAAACTGGCGCAGATAAAGGGGGCAAAGGTAATCGCCATAGATATGAACCAAGGGCGGTTGGATTATGCGAAGGAGATAATCGGCGTGGATCACATCGTCAGGGGAGGAGCGGAAGCAGTGGATGCTATAGCCAAAATTACGAATGGCGATATGTGCACCGCCGTATTCGACGCCACGGGACATAAAGGCGCTTTGGAATCCGGACCGGAATTTATGGCCCACGGTGGCCGGTATATTCTAGTGGGCCTCTTCAAAGGGGAACTTGCGTTTACACATCCCGCGATACATGCCAAGGAAACCAGCATTCTTTGTAGTAGAAATGCAACCCTTGAAGATTTGAAACACGTAATCACGATTTTGGAAACAGGTGAATTCCCCACGGCTTCGTTCGTAACCCACAATGTGGATTTTAAGGATATGATCGCCAATTTTGATAGCTGGCTGGATCCGAGCAATGGCGTGATGAAAGCGACCGTGAATTTTTAAAAGAAATTACATGTCAACCCTTAAGAATATAGCGTCATGGATTTAAATTTAAAGAATAAAGTGGTCGTCATCAGCGGTGCGGCCGGCAAAGAGGGGAGTATCGGCGAGACCATCTTGCAGCGTTTGGCCGAAGAAGGCGCTATTCCCGCGGTCATCGACAGAAACGATCGTGGGTTCGGGTATGTGGAAAAAATACAAAAAAAAGGTATCGATGCCCTCTTTTGCCAGACCGACGTCACCCAACCGGAACAGGTTAAAAACGCAGTAGAAACTATTGCAAAAAAATATGGCCGTATCGATGTGGTTCTCAACAATGTTGGGGTAAACGACGGGGTCGGGCTAGATGCTTCCTACGAAGAATTTATGGATTCGTTGAAACTCAACATGGTGAGCTATTTTTTGATTGTAAAACATGCGCTGCCCCTATTGAAAAAATCAAAAGGTAACATACTGAACATCGGATCCAAGGTCGCCTTAACGGGACAGGGAAGAACATCGGGCTATGCCGCTTCAAAGGGTGGTGTCTTGGGCCTGACACGGGAATGGGCCGTTGATTTGGTTCCGTACGGCATCCGTTCGAACGCAGTCATCATCGCGGAAAGTTGGACACCTTCCTATGATACCTGGATCAAAACTTTGCCCGATAGCGAGCAGAAATTAAAATCCATCATCAAGAAAATTCCTTTGGAAAACCGAATGACCAGTACCGATGAAATTGCGAACGTTTGTTTGTTTACGATTTCCGACAGATCATCGCACACCACCGGGCAGTTTATTTTTGTGGATGGAGGCTATGTACATTTGGATAGATCGCTGTTGACGGAATGATGGCATACCGTTTCAATCTTCATAATGTTCATCGATAACCTTCTGAATATACGGATAGTTCTTATCCGTTTCCAGACTTTGCGAAACGGATATTCGGAACATTTGGAAAAGCCTTTTGATTATCGGTTTTGGTGCTTTTTTCGGTTTTATACCAACAAATCCTTTACCACATGCCCGTGTACATCAGTCAGGCGGAAACGCCTTCCCTGATGCTTAAAAATCAACCGTTCGTGGTCAATGCCGAAAAGATGCAACAGGGTCGCATGAAAATCATGTACATGTACCGGATCTTTGGTCACGTTATAACTGAAATCATCGGTCTCGCCATGCACGTATCCTGGCTTGACGCCCGCGCCGGCCATCCACATGGTAAAGGCTTTCGGATGGTGGTCACGCCCGTAGTCCGTTTTGGTCAGTTGGCCCTGTGAATATACCGTGCGGCCGAACTCGCCGCCCCAGATGACCAGCGTATCCTCCAGCATTCCCCGCTGTTTCAGATCTTTGATCAATGCGGCATTCGCCTGATCCGTCAGTTTGTTCTGGTTCCGTACACCACCGGGACAACCGATATGCTGATCCCAGCCCTGATGGTACAACTGGACGAATTTCACGTCCTTTTCCAAAAGTTTTCGGGCCATCAGACAATTGGCGGCATAGGTGCCGGGGTCTCGACTGTCTTCGCCGTACATATCGAAAATATAATCGGGCTCGTCGGACATGTCCGTCACTTCGGGAACCGAGGTCTGCATCCGAAAGGCCATTTCGTACTGTGTCATACGGGCATTGATCTCGGGATCGCCGTAGGCATCGTGCTGTACCTCGTTGAGCTTGCCCAGATAGTCGAGCATCTGGCGGCGGTCGTTACCATCGTAGTTTTCGGGATCGCTCAGATAAAGTACGGGGTCCTTACCGGAACGGAACTGCACCCCTTGGTGTTCGGTCGGCAGAAATCCGTTGCCCCATAGGCGGGAATACAAAGGTTGGCCGCCCATGTTTTTGGTGATCAAGGTTATGAACGTGGGCAGGTTGTCGTTGTCCGACCCCAGTCCGTAACTCAGCCATGATCCTATCGAAGGCCGGCCGGGCAACTGGTTGCCCGTCTGTAAAAATGTGATGGCGGGATCGTGGTTGATGGCATCGGTCTGCATGGATTTGATAAAGCAGATATCGTCGACCATTTTCGAGGTATAGGGCAATAGTTCACTGGCCCATACGCCCGCCTGCCCGTGTTGCCTGAAATCCATAATGGAAGGGGCTATGGGAAAAACCGTTTGGCTGGCGCTCATACCGGTCAGCCGCTGCCCCTGTCGTACCGAGGGCGGGAGGTCTTTGCCGAACATATCCCTGAGTTTGGGCTTATAGTCCCACATATCCAATTGTGAGGGCCCCCCGCTCTGAAAGAGGTATACGATACGTTTGGCCTTGGGCAAGTGGTGCGGTAGGCCCAACAGGTTTTTGTTATAAGCCTTCAAAACGGCATCCGCATTCGAAGCGTCCATTTTACCACTCTTTACCGCGCCCCAGGCCGTATCGGCGTTCAGCAGAGAACTTAGGGCAAGTGCCCCGATGCCCAATGAGGATTTTGTCAAAAAGTTACGACGGTCAATCTGCCTTTCCACTTGCTGGAGGTCCTTGTTAGTTGATCTTAGTATTTTATGGTTGTGGCACATGGTTCCAATTTTTATTTAGAAAATTCCCTCCCCGACCCAACCCCGACGTAGTGAGCATGTTTCTGGTAAAGTTCATCTTTATCTTTTCATTATAGTCGCATCCGAATTCATGATGGTACTGGCTACCACGGCATTGGCGGCAACGAGGGCGGCATCTTTATCGTTATCGATTCGGAACTCGCCCGTATTCAGCCAGCCTTCGGCCTTTGCCCTGTTTTCCTTGAATTTTTTGTATTCCCCTTGTTGCAGTTCCGCCAATAATCGCAACTCTTCAGCCTTGATCTTTCGGCCCGTAAGCTTTTGAAAAACCTCGGCTATTCCCTTTTTGGGATCGGAGTATCGCAGCATACTATTGCCCAACACCCGTGATGCCTCTACGTAGGTGGGATCGTTCAACAGCACCAGGGCCTGCAGCGGCGTATTCGTTTCTTGCCGGCGGACCGTACAGAAAGAGCGTTCGGGCGCATCGAAGGTCGCAATGGTCGGATGCGGAACGCTGCGTTTCCAAATGGTGTACATGCTTTTTCGATAGAGCTTGTCGCCTTTGTCCTCTTCGTAGGCAGCTCCGTTAATTTTCCACAAGCCTTCGGGCTGATAGGGTTTTACACTGGGGCCGCCGATCGTGTCGTTCATCAGTCCGGAGGCGACCAGGGCATTATTGCGCAACATTTCACCTGTAAGGCGTTTGGCCGGACCCCTCGCGAGCAGCCGGTTCTTTTTATCTTTCGCCAAGAGTTGTTCGCCCGCCTTGGAAGACTGTCGGTAGGTGTTCGACATGGCCATCAATTTGTGTAGGGCCTTGACATCCCAACCGGATTCCATAAACTCGACGGCCAACCAGTCCAACAAGGCGGGATGACTGGGCAGCTCGCCCTGGTTCCCAAAATCCTCCACGGTACGGACGATGCCCGTACCGAACATATTCTGCCAATACCGGTTGACCGCTACCCGGGCCGTTAACGGATTTCTTTTGCTGGTGACCCATTTCGCCAGTCCCGATCTGTTTTTGGGTAGGCTATCGGGATAGGCGAAGATTTTTTCGGGCGTATTCGGATACACCTGCTCACCGTAGGCATCGTACTGCCCGCGTTCCAATATGAAAGTTTCGCGCGGCTCTTCCATTTCCTTCATAACCATAATGGATTCGATACGCTCGATACTGTCCGCTTGGGTCTCCCTTACTTTTTCAAGTTCCGCTAGGGACCTTTGATATGCCTTGGATTTCGTCGCCAGGAAATAGTGTTCCAGACTTTTCCTGTCATCGTTGGACAGTTCGTCGGGCGATTTGGCCAAAACAGGTTCCAAAATTTCGGGCCGTGCCATTTGGGCGACCTCTACGGCGGCCAGTTCCTTGTCGAACACCAAAATATCGTCCGCTTTGGCGCCGCCGATACCTTTTCCCCGCCATATGGCACCGATCTGTAGCCCGGGATTTTCTTCCTCCTTATCCTTGAAAACGATATCCTTATATAGGTTGTCGTTGACAACTTCGGTTTTCCGCTCCGCCCCGTCCACAAAGACCTTGAGCCCCTCGGCCTTGCTCGAGCCATCGTAGGTCATGGTCAGCTGCACCCATCGATCTTTCGGTATGTCCTCTAAAGTCCGCTCCACTATGGCATTGTCGGGCCAGGTATGTGCCAATAGAAGCTCGATCTTATTTTCGTGCAAGCTCAGATGATAACCGCGATAACTGTACAGTTGGGTGGAGTTGTGCTTATGGAAGATCTGCCCATTTTCCAGCTCTTTTGGAATAAATACCTGAATGCCGATGCTGAAAGGTTCGTTCCGTCGGAAAATGGCCAACTTGCCCATATCCAACCAGGTATCCCCATCAAAGGATAGCCCTTTTCCCGAACGGCCGTCCGTAAGGACCGCTTTTTGGTCTTTGGCGAACTGTTGTTTCATTTCGCCTTTGTGGTAGGGGGCGACGGAATTGTTGATGGTTCCATTGTCGAAATCGATTTTGGCGATCAAATGATCGGGCATCGCCTTTGGCCTGATTTTTTTGTAGTCCTCGGATGCGATCCATTTTTCGGCCTCTTTGCCTTCCGTTTGTGCTATCCGGTCAACCTTCCCTTCGTTTTCATCGATCAAGCCGTCGACATAGGCCAGGAATTTTTCCTCTTCCTCGGTCGGAAGCAGCATATTGGGCACGGGCATCGACCGATCCCAGGGAATCTGTCCCGATTCGTTCACGTTATTGAAAAAACTGTACATCTCATAGTAGTTCTTTTGCGAGATGGGATCGTATTTGTGGTCGTGGCACTTGGCACAGGCCATGGTAAGTCCCATAAAACCTTCGCTCACCACGTTCGTACGGTCGGATACATATTCGGAACGGAATTCCTCATCGATAATCCCCCCCTCCAGGTTCTGTGGATGCAACCGATTAAAAGTGGTCGCCAAGATCTGTTCCCTGGATGCGTTCGGCATCATATCGCCCGCCAGTTGCCATTGCAAAAATTGATCGTAGGGCCTATTTTCGTTGAAGGATTCGATGACCCAATCCCTCCAAACGGAAACATCGCGATACCGGTCTACCGTGTACCCGTGGGTGTCGGCATATCGGGAAAGGTCCATCCAATCCAGGGTCATCTGTTCGCCGTAGTGGGGGGTGGCCAAAAGGCGGTCCACCTGTTTTTCGTAAGCGTCGGGAGAATCGTCGGTTATAAAAGCGTCGATTTCTTCAAGTGTTGGCGGAAGGCCTGTCAGATCAAAGCTCAACCTTCGTAAAACCATTTCCTTCTCGGCCGGGGGGCCCGGGGCCATATTTTCCCTTTCCAGCTTCGCCAAAATAAAATTGTCGATACCGTTGGCCACCCTGTCCCGCAACTTTACTTTGGGAGGTTCCTGCTTTTTGGGGGGAAGAAACGCCCAATGGTCCTTATATACCGCACCGTCCTCGATCCATTTGACCAGCATCGCCTTCTCATAGGCCGAAAGGTCTAAATGGGACGATGGCTCGGGCATGGTGACCTCGGGGTCGTCGGTCAATATACGGTCGACCAATTCGCTGCTTCCCGCATCTCCGGGAACGATCGAAAACCGGCCCGGGACGTTCGGGGATTCCGCATAGGCCAGTTCGGGCAGGTGCAACTGCAGTCCCGCCTTTACCTTCGCCTTATCGGGCCCGTGACAGATAAAGCATTTATCGGACAAAATCGGCTTTACGTGCTGGTTGAAGTCGACTGCTTCAGGTAGATTTTCGTAGGCCGTTTCAACATCCTCCGGCAAATCGGGGCCACAGGAAAACAAAATTCCCAAACCGAAAATGCTCAACAGATATTTAATTTCCGACATACACTTATAAAGGTTTATCCACTAATCTAAACTATTCTTATCACAACATCAAATCTTATCCATTTTTGGGTGCCTGATAAATTTACCTGAACTTTCGGAACGTTTAAACATCAATCGGCATTTTTGCATTTGTTTGGATTTAAACTATCTTTCTCATCAGATTGGACATCCCTCTATCCTCTATTATGATAGCACTTGAATTTACTACTTTCATCGGGCGTTTCCATCCCGTTTTGGTTCACCTGCCCATAGGATTTCTGGTATTGGCCATTGTTTTGGAATGGTTCGAGAGTTTCCGTCGTTCCGAAATGAAAAGCCGGCTGATACCAATTGCATGGCTTTTTGGGGGAATCAGCGCAGCGGCAGCGGCACTTTGCGGTTGGTATTTGGGGGAAACCGGGCTTTATGAAGAAGATACGCTTTTTGTGCACCGGTGGTTGGGCATTGCATTGGTGGTCATATCCTTTGTGGGATGGTGGATAAAGCGCAAGCCAAAAACCTATTCCCCATACATTCGAACCGGATTTAATTTTTTGGTCTTGGGTATGCTTTTTTACGAAGGCCACCAAGGCGGAAACATGACACATGGCGATGAATATCTTACGGAATATGCACCGGCATCGGTACAACACCTTTTGGGGGTAAAAATTGAAAAGGACTCCCTGCCCAAGTTCGGAAATCCCGATTCCGTTATGGTATATAATAATCTGGTAGCCCCTATTTTTGAATACAAATGCGTTGCCTGCCACAATAACGAAGTGATGCGAGGTGGGCTGAACATGTCATCACCGGATTCACTTTTAAAAGGAAGCCAGGGCGACCCTATTATTGTCGACGGCAATGCCGAAGACAGCGAGTTGTTCAAAAGGATAACCCTGTCCCAGCGCAATATCAAATTCATGCCCCCCACCCAAAACCCGCTGACCTACGATGAGATCAAGGTGGTGGAATGGTGGATCAACACCGGGGCTTCGTTCGATGCCAATGTAGCGACCGTTGAAGTCAGCGAAAATATGAAACCCGTGCTCTGGCGCCGTTACGGGCTGGATGTCGATCCAAAGCCTTGGTACGAGACTGTGCAATTGGCCAAATTGGACAGTATCCAGATTACGGAATTGCGGCAAAACGGTTTTACCGTAAAAATATTGGGAGCCACAAATCCCCTGCTTGATGTCTCCTATTCAGGAAAAGATTTGACAAAAGCGCAGCTTCAAAAGCTCGAAGAGGTAAAGAAACATATCACATGGCTTTCATTGGCCGAAACCAATGTTGAAGATGACTGGCTAAGTATCGTCTCAAACTTCCCGAACCTGACCCGACTCGAACTAGAAAAAACGGCCATTTCCGACAATGGGGTGGCATTTCTACCAAAATTGAAACATCTGGAAGCCTTGAACCTATATGGTACAAACGTCACGGATGCGTGTATGGGGGATATCGAGAAAATATCCAGTCTAAAACGCGTATATTTATGGGGAACTGGGGTCAGCCAGCACATAGCGGAAAGCCTACTGAAAAATAACAATGAGCTTGAAATAATCCTTGGGGATAGGAAGTAGGCACAAGTATTTCTAGGTTAAAAGCGGTGTTCATCATGTGTTTTTCCACAATTTCAATGGCTTGTCTAAATTGTCTAAAAATATCTTATCCATCGATGTCCTAGTTACTTCGCTGGGCTTTAGGGCTATTTCAATGTCGCCCTGTTCTTGCTCCAACATTCTTAGGCTTTGAAACAGCAGGGATTTTAATTTTTGGAAAGTGTTCGGTTTTTGTATATAATAATCTGCTCCATCTTCCCTAAGCTGATTTACTTCCATTTCATGATAAGACGTTGAATAAACGATAATCTTTATTTTGGCAAATTGGGGAAAACTACGAATATCGGCCAAACATTCGAAACCGTCCATCAAAGGCATGTGTAAATCTAGAAAAATAACATCGGGGACAGATTTTTCAGCGAAAAGGACAGCCATTAAATCCACTCCATTACTAAATTCGCTTACTTCAGTCTGCACGGGAATTTCTTCTAAGGCCTCTATGAAAAATACTCGGTCATCGGTATCATCATCGGCAAGATATATAGTAAGCTTCTTCATTTGCGGTGGGATTTTATTCGTCTCACTTGGTCAATTCGAAACTATAATCTTCAAGCAAATTTTCTGATTTTGCAAGAGTTTCATAATTAAGAGAATATTTGGAGTATTCACCTTTTTATTCTAACCAAGTAATAAAATTAATGAGATCGGTCAATATACCTTGAGCCGATTCCATCCGAAATTGACCCAAAAAATTGAATCTTTCCGTTTTGGAAAGCTGGTGCAATAAAATTCTTCTTCGTGAGATAGTCAAAAGTAGCTTTAACTTAGGGGGCATACGGTTCAATCCAACACTACAACTTTTTGAGATGGTAATTGGACCTTTTAAGAACATGGGATTTTGATTTCCCCTCTTTCTTTATCCCAAACAAAATACCCCGAAAAATTGTTGATAGCGGAAGATTTGAAGGCCGACGCAAAAGTCACTATGGAACATGGCTATGACGGACTGAATTTCGATGCCCAGTGGGATTCCGAATTCGTGCATCCCGTGAAGGAAGTGTTGGTCAAGACGGATGATGCTTTCCGGAATTTGCAGGAAATTGTCAATGCCCTAACCTTCAGGTACAATGATGATGCTTTCGAGCGGGTCGTGTATACCGAATCCCACGATGAGGTGGCGAACGGAAAATCCCGCATTCCGGAAGAAATCCAACCAGGGGGGCGGACAGCGCCATTGCCAAGAAGCGTTCGGTTTTGGCTGCCGTACTTGTGTGTACCGCTCCGGGCATACCGATGATTTTTCAAGGGCAGGAGTTTTTGGAAGACGGGAATTTTGAAGACACCAATGGCATCGATTGGAAAAATGCATCCGAATTCAAGGGCATTCAAAAATTGTACAGAGATCTTATAAAACTAAGATTCGGAAACGTGGCCGACGAACTTAGCGGGTTACAAGGGCAGTGGATAAACATTCTTTATTTTAACCAAAATAATAAAATGTTGGCCTATACCCGACCCGATCCCATGACCTTCTTGGATAAATTTATGGGAAATTAAAATGAAAAATAGGCCCTTAATCATCGGCTTTTTTAGGTTTGGCCAACTGCCGTACGACGGCCCATTGTTTTAGCATATCCCTTGCATCCTGTGCCGGGTATCCTAATACCGTTTTTCCTACTTCCACATCGTTCATGACTCCGGACCCGGCACCAACGGTAGCACCGGAATGTATGGTGGTGTGGTCTTTTATAGAGGCACTGCCTCCAATAATAACACCATCGCCCAAGGTAACGGAACCCGCAAGGCCGCTATGCCCCGCCATGATACACGAACGACCCATTATGCTATTATGTGCAATTTGTACCAAATTGTCGATTTTGCAGCCATCACCGATTATTGTGGAGCTGAACTTCGCGCGGTCGACACATGAATTGGCACCAATTTCGACATAATTCCCGATAATGACGTTGCCTATCTGTGGAATCTTGACCAGGCCTTTGCCATCGTCACTAGGCCGATACCCAAAGCCATCAGCTCCTATGCTTACATTTGTATGAAAAATACAATGGCTACCGACAACACAACGTTCACGAATAACCGTTCCGGACCAAACGACGGTGTCGTCGCCGATTATACTTTCATCGAACACACAGACATTGGGGTATAGGATTACTCCTTTTCCTAGAACAACATCCTTGCCGACATAACAATTAGCACCGATTTTGCAGCCGTCACCGATTGTTGCAGTTTCGTGTACAACTGCCGTTGGGTCTATGTCCGAATCAAAAACAGGACCCGGGGGATTAAAAACCTCCAATATTTTCGCCATGGCCAGATCCACATTTTTTACTTTGATGAAAGCACGATTTTCGCCAGGCTCTATACTTAAATTAGAACCGATAAGGCAGGCACATGCTTTGGAGGTCGCCCAGAATTTTACATATTTCGTACTGCCGATAAAAGTAATATGATTGCTGCCCGCTTTCTGAATTTCCTCGGGTCCTATAATCGTGTGGTCGGTACTACCAATTAATTCACCATTTACAATGCTGTTGATTTCTTGAACGGAGTAAGATGTCATTTTGGTTGTATTTGGTTGATTACGCGCGTAATTTTCAAATTGGAACTTGCATCCGTTTATTCGAACGTGCGTTCCATGAAAATGTTGCACCTCTGACAAGGTATGAATTTATGAAGTACCTTGATAATCAATCTTTAGGAATTACACATGAAAACGTGAAGAATTTTTGGTTCTACCACGAATGTTGTGGAAAACTGCCAATGAATTGACTTGACCTAAGACTTTTAGGCCTAGGACATAAAACCAAATACAAAGGCATTATAAGAGACAATTCAATAAGCATCCCTGAAAATTAAATGATTGTAAAAATAAGTCCCGAGTCATAGGTCCTTTTGTCTTATGTCAGATTTAAAAGATCATAATTTTTACCCACGGAAATAATGGTAGAACCTTCAATTACGTATGCTTATTCGATTAAAAACCTACATATGACCTAGGACTTTACGATATACGATATAGGATAAAAAATTTCCAAATACAAGTCCGTTTCGTAGAAATGGATAGGTCGTAAGTCATATGTCGATTAAAGCCATTAGGTTTTTTTACGGACAAGCATTTTATTGTTTTTGGATGTAAAGTTACCGCTGTAGTTATCCTTTCTCAGCCCAGGTTGACCATCGCATTTTTTACGACCTTAAAAGTAGCTTCGTAACTCTTCTTCAGTAGGGTGTCTACATCCATGCTTGCCCAATAGCCTTTGTTAAAGAGCTCCACCGAAAGCCCTCCCCTAAAACCCGAAGCGTAAAGTTTGAGAAGGATTTCATTGAAAGGACAAATCCCTTCCCCCGGCAATACCCTATCGGCATCCGTCAGTTTTTCGCTGCTCGGGCTGGCCGGATAATCGTTGATGTGGACTACGGGCAGGCGGGCTCCGTTTAGTAGGTCCAACGTTTCCCACGCATTGCCGCCCCGGTACACATGGTAAAAATCGAGCAGCATTGCCGCATCGGGGTTTCCGGTACCTATGGCTATTTTTGCGCAATCGGCCAGTTTGTGCAGGGCGCCCATGCCCCAGAGTTCCAACAAGGGGGTTACCGAGGTTTCGGCCTTTAGGTCAAGAATGGCGGAGTAGCGCTCGGTATATTCGTCAAATTTGGAGCCGTCCAGGGTCTTGAGGCTTAGGATAGGTGCGGCGATATACTTGCCGCCCAGTTCGGCGGTCAGCAACATCTCTTCGCGCAGCTGTGCAACCGCTTTTTTTCGTTCCGCGGCATCATCGCTGCACCAAGGGGAAAAGCCGATCATATTTTCCAATACCAGATCTTCCGATTGTAACTTTTTCTTCAAGGTCCCCGTTGTTCCCCCATTCTCCAGATAGGTTTTGACATCGCGCACCCAAAGCTCGATACCGTCGAAACCGGCCGCACCGACCTTATCGATCTGTTGGTCGACCGGTAGTTTGTAAGCCGATATCGTTGAGGTGTTCAAACTGATTCGAAAGGGCAGTTTTTGTTTTGGCTCGATGGTAGAAATGGCCCAGGTCGGAGTGAGGGCATAACCGGTCATGGCCGCGATGGAAGCCATTACCCCAGTGGTCAAGGCTTTTCTTCGTGTGATTTTGTTTGGCATAGGGATACTATTTTAGGGGATAAATATAAAGACTCGTCTTGACTTTTCATTTGGAAAACCGTGCTTTTCCAAATTTGAGAAATGAATTCTGGTCCAACTACCGTAATTAATTACATGGGCTATATACCTAAAGTAATGACTTAATATGCTATAAATCAAATATATTCCATAAACAGTGAATTTGCTAATTTACTGAGAACCCTCTATTCTATTACAACCAAATTGGAAAAAACATTATTTTTTGTAAAAAATATCTTTATATTCGTAATCGTTAACATAGTCTTAACGTAGTAACAATACCTTTCACCAACCTTAAAATATTCATATGCAAATGATCAAGTTTCTATTTCTTTCAATAGTGGTTGCGCTGCTATCGATACAGGCCTCGTTCGGACAACAGGTAAGCGGTACGGTAACCGATACCGAAGGTATTCCCTTGCCTGGAGCGACCGTTGTAGTAAAGGGCACTACGACAGGTACAACCGCTGATTTCGACGGTAATTATTCCATAACGGCACCATCCGATGGCACTTTAGTTTTTAGCTACATTGGTTATAAGAGAACCGAAGTGCTTGTAGATGGAAGATCTACGGTCAATATAAGTTTGGAGGAAGACTCCGCCTTGCTCGATGAGGTAGTAGTGGTCGGGTACGGTACCCAGAAAAAGGGAGAGGTTACCGCCGCTATCGCTTCCGTAGAAGCCGAACAACTGAGCATCGTACAGACTTCGAGTACTATTGATGCTGTTAAAGGTCAGGTTTCGGGAGTTGATATTCAATCCGCAGGCGGTAGGCCCGGTCAAACGTCTAGTGTTCGAATTAGGGGAAGACGTTCCATTACGGCTTCCAATGATCCGCTATATGTGGTAGACGGTATTCCGTTGATCGATGGGTCCGAATCGATGTCAGATATCAACCCACAGGATATTGCTTCCTTACAAATATTAAAAGATGCGGCCGCAACGGCGGTATATGGGTCCAGGGGCGCCAATGGGGTTATATTGGTAACGACGGAGCGCGGTAGAGTGGGCAAGACCCAAGTGCGCTACAGTAGTCAGATCGGTTTGACTTCTGCGACCCGATTGGTCGATATGATGAATGGTGAAGAGTATGCCGCCTTGAAAAGAGAGGCAAGACGTTCTTCTTGGGACGGCACAATACCACCGGATGCCGAGGTTTTTTTCGATCCGATAGAGCTAGAATCCTTAGAGCAAGGTCGTTCGACCGATTGGCTTGATTTAGTGGTTGGAAACGGGTATCAGACCAATCACCAATTAGGCGTGAGCGGGGGATCGGAGAATACTACCTTTAATACTTCTATCGGGTATTTTAAAGAGAAGGGTATCATCAGCAACCAAGATTACGAACGGTTTACAGGTCGCGTTAATGTAGACCACCGTATCAACGATATCTTCAAAATCGGCGCTTCTTTTATGATTTCAAATTCGGTACAGAACTGGGGTTCGAGTGCGACAATTGGCGAAGCCTTGGCCAATAATCCGCTCGGTGTGCCTTACGATGCAGATGGTGAGCTTTTGTTTCTACCTACCAACGATGGTATACGTACCAATCCCTTGAACGAATTGGTTGATGGGGCCTATATCGATGAGCGTAAGTGGACCCGTATTTTTGCACCCGTCTATCTCGATATCGATATTGCCGAAGGTCTTCAATGGAGAACCCTGTTCGGCCCTGATATCCGATTGGGGAGGCGAGGCCAGTTCAGGGGAAGTCTGACCAATGACAATCGCGGTGGCCCAGGGGATGCCTCAGTTGATCATTCCGATAATTTTGCCTATACTATTGAAAACCTATTGACGTATGATAAATCAATAGGTGAGAACCATAATTTAAAGGTAACTTTATTGCAGAGTACACAAAGTTCTAGAACGGAACGGACTTTGGCATCCGTTACCGGTATACCTTATGAATCACAGGCCTTTTACAATTTAGGGTCCGCGGATAATAGCATTGTTGAATCGAGACTTACCGAATGGACCTTGAACTCTTATATGGGTCGGTTGAACTACGATATCAACGGTAAATACTTGTTTCAGGCTTCGTTGCGGGCTGATGGTTCCTCTAGATTGGCCGAAGGTAACAAATGGAATTACTTTCCGGGTTTTTCCGCTGGATGGCGGATATCGGAAGAATCGTTCTTGAACGAAACGGCCATTTCGCAGTTAATGCTTAGGGCCTCCTATGGGGAAGTTGGCAACACCTCTGTTGCGCCCTATCAAACAGCGGGCAGATTACAGAACGTAGCCTACGCTTTTGGAGAGGAAAATGCCCTTGGTTTTGCCCTTTCGGAAATACCCAATGCCAATTTAAGCTGGGAGGTCTCTAAGACATTGGATATAGGGATGGATTTTGGTCTGTTCAACGGCCGCGTAAACGGTGCTATGGATTGGTTCCGGACCAATACAGTCGATATCCTGTTAAACAGAAGTCTTCCATTTACCTCCGGTTATGATAATATCTTGCAGAATATAGGTGCTACCCGGACCCAAGGGTTGGAATTTGCCGTAAACACCAAAATTTTTAATAACCCCAATGGCTTTTCGTGGAATTTAGATTTCAATATTGCGGGATACACAGAGGAAATTGTAGAATTGGCTCTCAAGGATGAAAATGGCAACCCAATAGATGACGTTGGAAACGGCTGGTTTATTGGTCAACCTATCAATGTGATTTTCGACTATGAAAAAATAGGTATTTACCAGGCCGATGAGGTGGCCTTGGCAAATTCTCAAGAGCAAAAAGTACCTGGCGAGATTCGCCTCCTCGACTTGGACGGTGATGGGCTCATCACGCCTGAGGATAGAACGATACAGGGCACCGATACGCCCGATTATTACGGAGGCCTAAACAATCGGTTTTCGTATAAAGGGATAGAATTGGGCATTTTCTTTTATTTCCGTCAAGGCCAGACCATTACATCTAACTTTCATAGCGGTAACAACTCATTATTTGCTAGATATAATAACTTGGACGTAGATTATTGGACCATTAATAATCCTAGCAACGCCAACCCAAGGCCGAACGAAAATCAGGAAAGCCCTAGAAACGGATCTACTTTACGATATTTTGATAGCAGTTTTATCAAGCTAAGAAACATTTCCTTAAGTTATAGCCTGCCAGGCTCATTTGTCGATAAATTGGGCATGGAAGATTTAAGACTCATCATATCCGGTCAGAATCTGTGGTTTATTACAGATTATGAGACTTTCGATCCTGAGGTCGCCGAAAGTGATAATGATGCCGGTACTTTAGGATCTGGCGTAGTGCCCAGTAGTAAAATGGTTTCTTTATCACTCAGGGCTCGGTTTTAATCATGGTTTTATCTAATTTTAAAATAAAAAATATTATGAAAAGAAGATTATATGTTATCTGGTTTTTGGTCTTCGGGCTATTGATCAATTCGTGCGACGATGCTCTTGAAGAAGAGTTGGTGACCGATGTTTCGGCGGCTTCATATTACACGACCGAAAAGGGACTGCAAGATGCGGTCAAGGCAACCTATTCCTTTTTAAAGCCGTTTTACGGACAGGAAATTGGCTTTACGATGACCGTTTTTGGAACGGACACCTATGACAACGGAGCGGATGGTAGCCATAAATTTTTTAATTTTTATGATACCAGCTTAAACTCGGCGGCCAATTTCGCAAGGGATGCTTGGCAAACCTGGTACCGAGGTATCAATCAAGCAAATGGTGTGATTAATCGTTCTACCGGTGTAGAAATGGATGAAGCCGAAAAAACGGTCCGAGTGGCCGAGGTCCGGTTTTTAAGGGCCTTATATTATTTCAATATCGTAAAGACCTATGGCGATGCCCACCTTTCTTTAGAGGAAACAGAAGGTATTGAATTAGAGGCCAACAGAACTGCACAAGCAGAAATTTATAATCAAGCTATTGTGCCCGATCTTGAATTTGCGATTGCCAACCTTCCCGCTGAGCAGAGCGATTATGGTCGCGCTACAAAACCGGCAGCCGAATTTTTATTGGGGAAAGTACTATTGACAAGAAGCTACAAAGATTTTTCGGAGGGTAACGACGCATCTAGGGCAGAAACCTTATTTAGCAATGTAATCAACAACTATGATTTTTCGTTGTTGGACAATTTTGCGGACTTGTTCGATATCAACAATCAAGAAAACAGTGAAATGATCTTTGTGATTCCCAATTCCAAGTCCCAAGTTGATAGTGGCATCGATGGTTTTGGCCATCGGGGCCATCT
>JAGXIC010000053.1 GCA_024635875.1 Pricia sp. | reverse complement strand
ATGTGTATAAGAGACAGTTTTAAACCTAAACCGCCAATGGAAATTCGCAATTCCATCTGGCGGTTTTTTTATGTTCTAAAAGTTTACGACACCAGACTAAGTTAAATTTTAATGTGGAAATGGCGTGCACAGGTGGGGGTATTATCAAGTAACTTAGAAGCAAAGTGCTCTCACAATAACACTTACCTTACACTAGATATTTTTGTTTTAAATAAAACATTTTGTTATATAATTAATGTTTAAACAGGAATGACTTGTTCATTACCTCGTATTAATCTACATTTGCCGCTCAAATCTATATCGAAATGAAAGTAGCCGTTGTTGGCGCCACCGGAATGGTAGGCGAAGTGATGCTAAAAGTATTGGCGGAACGTAATTTTCCGGTTTCGGAATTGTTATTGGTCGCCTCGGAACGTTCCGTGGGTAAAAAACTATCCTACAAGGGTCAAGAGCATACCGTTATAGGTCTGGCGGACGCTGTATCGGCCCGACCCGATATCGCAATTTTTTCTGCGGGAGGTGACACCTCATTGGAGTGGGCACCCAAATTCGCATCGGCGGGCACCACCGTAATCGATAACTCCTCGGCCTGGCGCATGGATCCGGACAAGAAATTGGTGGTTCCCGAAATTAATGCCGAGGCCTTGACCAAGGCCGATAAAATCATTGCGAATCCTAACTGTTCGACCATTCAACTGGTGATGGCGTTGGCACCTTTACATAAAAAATACAAAATGAAGCGAGTGGTAATATCGACATACCAATCGGTATCTGGAACGGGCATTAAAGCGGTGAAGCAACTTGAAAACGAAATGGCCGGTATAGCGGGCGAAATGGCCTACCCATACCCCATAAACCGCAACGCCCTACCCCATTGCGATGTTTTCATGGAAAATGGCTACACCAAAGAAGAAATGAAACTCGCGCGAGAGCCGCAAAAAATACTGAACGATAGCACCTTTTCTGTCAGTGCTACCGCCGTACGTATTCCGACTTCCGGAGGACATTCGGAATCGGTCAACGTAGAATTTCGGGAAGATTTTGATCTGAACGATATCCGTAAACTGTTAAATAATACTCCCGGTGTGACAGTTCAAGACAATCCAGATACCAACACCTACCCCATGCCCATCTATGCCCATGATAAAGATGAGGTTTTTGTCGGCCGTATCCGCCGAGACGAGACCCAGCCCAACACCTTGAATATGTGGATCGTATCCGACAACCTTCGAAAGGGTGCGGCTACCAACGCGGTTCAGATTGCGGAGTATTTGGTGGCAAACAGATTGGTAAACTAAAAAATTCGAGCATTACATTCCAAATCCCAAAAAATATCTCGAAAAGCTAAGGCTACTTTTTTTATTGGGATTAGATGCCCTCGAAAAATTTTTTAAAATGTCCGAAAACCCATGTATGTAAATTTTAGGTTAAAACCCAACCTTCGTCCACTTCCTATTGGTATTTTTAGCAATTTACACTCATAGCCGAATATGAAAAAGCTAATCGCAACGGCAGTCATTGGGACCTCTCTTATGGCCTGCCGCTCCGAATCCAAAAAAGAGACCATTGCAGTGAACTATCCAAACACCAAAAAAGTCGATGCCGTTGATACCTATTTCGATACCGAGGTCAAAGACCCGTACCGCTGGCTAGAGGATGACCGCAGCCCAGAAACGGAGGCCTGGGTCAAAGCACAAAACAAAGTGACCTTTGGATATTTGGAAAAAATTCCCTTTAGAAAGGCTTTAAAAAACCGTTTGGAAAAACTTTGGAACTACGAAAAATTAGGGGCGCCTTTCAAAGAAGGCGACTACACCTATTTCTATAAGAACGATGGGTTGCAAGACCAATATGTGGTTTACAGACAAAAGAATGATGCCGAACCAGAGGTATTTCTAGACCCCAATACGTTTTCAGACGATGGCACAACTTCCCTTGCCGGACTGAACTTCACCAAAGACGGCTCCTTAGCTGGATATTTGATATCCGAGGGCGGTAGTGATTGGAGAAAAGCCATCGTTATCGATACAGAATCCAAGGAAATCGTAGTGGATACCCTGACCGATATCAAATTTAGTGGACTGGCATGGAAGGGCAACGAAGGTTTCTACTACTCCAGTTACGACAAACCTGAAGGCAGTGAACTCTCGGCCAAGACCGACCAGCACAAGGTGTATTTTCACAAATTGGGAACACCGCAAAAAGAAGACCGATTGGTATATGGGGATAACCCTGAAGAGAAACACCGATATATAGGGGCTTCGGTCAGCGAAGACCAACGTTATTTGAACATATCGGCGGCTACATCCACCTCCGGAAACAAACTTTTCATCAAAGACTTGCAGGACCCGAATGGACAACTGAGCCCCATAATATCCGATACGGACTCGGATAACTACCTCATCGACAATGTCGGTTCGAAACTGTACATTGTTACCAACAGAAACGCCCCGAACAATAAAATAGTTACGGTTGATGCTGCCGAACCGACCCCGGAAAACTGGAAAGATTTTATCCCAGAAACGGAAAATGTCCTTTCGCCGGGTACAGGTGGCGGCTATTTTTTCACGGAATACATGGTAGATGCGGTCTCGAAAGTCATGCAATACGATTATGATGGTAAATTGATCCGGGAAATAAAGCTTCCAGGAGTAGGTAGCGCTTCCGGCTTTGGCGGGAAGAAAGAGGACAAGGACTTCTATTTTTCCTTTACCAATTACATTACGCCCGGTTCATCCTATAAATACAATGTAGAGAACGGCGAATACCGTTTATACTGGAAACCTGAAATTGATTTTAAATCCGACAATTACGAGTCGAAACAAGTTTTTTATTCATCCAAGGACGGCACGAAAATCCCCATGATCATCACCCATAAAAAGGGACTGAAGCTGAACGGTGAAAATCCGACCATACTATATGCCTATGGAGGTTTCAACATCAGCATAACTCCCTCTTTCAGTATAGCCAACTCCGTTTGGTTGGAACAGGGCGGTATCTACGCGGTGCCCAATATCCGAGGAGGAGGCGAGTACGGTAAAAAATGGCACAAAGCGGGTATTAAAATGAAGAAACAGAACGTTTTCGACGATTTTATAGTGGCGGCGGAATATCTAATTGACAATAAATACACGGCAGCCGATTATTTGGCCATCCGTGGTGGCAGTAATGGTGGGCTTCTAGTCGGTGCGACAATGACCCAGCGGCCCGATTTGATGCAAGTGGCGCTTCCTGCAGTAGGCGTCATGGATATGCTGCGCTACCACACCTTTACCGCTGGTGCAGGATGGGCCTACGATTACGGTACCGCCGAGGATAACAAGGAAACGTTCGACTACCTGAAAGGCTATTCTCCCGTTCACAACATCAAGGAAGGCACCGGGTACCCGGCAACTTTGGTAACCACCGGCGACCATGACGACCGGGTCGTACCCGCCCACAGTTTCAAGTTCGCCGCCGAATTGCAAGAAAAACAAACTGGTGACAATCCGACCCTGATCCGTATCGAGACCAATGCCGGTCATGGCGCCGGAACGCCAGTAAGTAAGACCATCGAAAAATATGCCGACATTTTCGGCTTTACCTTTTACAACATGGGGTTCCGTGAATTGCCCAATCAAAAGGTATTAAAAGAGTTCAAAGAATAATCTTTTGAACATCAAAGTTTTGAAGGAAAATCCGTTTCTTGTTGAGGCGGATTTTAAATTATTTCTCGAATACCCCTTATATGCTACAAGTAGATCGTGTTTCCTTTGCCTATGACAACGATATTCCCGTACTGGAGAACATCAACCTCAAAGTGGCCAAGGGCGAACATGTATCGATAATCGGGGAGAGCGGTTGCGGTAAAAGTACCCTACTAAAAATTATTTACGGACTACTGAACATCAAGGTCGGCGAAGTGTATTGGAACGATACCCAAGTACTAGGCCCTTTACACAATCTGGTGCCAGGCGAGCCTTATATGAAATATCTTTCCCAAGATTTTGACTTGATGCCCTACATCACGGTCGAAGAGAACATCGGAGAATTTCTGTCCGTTTTCGAGCCTGAGGAAATGAAAGCCCGCACCCAGGAACTTTTAGAGATGTTAGGAATGACGGATTTCGCGGAAACCAAAGTTCGGTATCTCAGCGGTGGCCAACAACAAAGGGTGGCACTCGCCCGCGTACTTGCCCAAGAGCCTGAAATCTTGGTGCTCGACGAACCTTTTAGCCACATCGACAACTTTCGCAAAAATGAGCTACGGCGAAACCTTTTTGGATATCTGAAACGTAAGAAAATAACTGTTTTGACAGCCACCCACGACCACAACGATATGCTGCCTTTTGCCGACCGTGTCGTCGTACTCAGGGATCGTTACATTATCGCCGAGGATACGCCGAAGAATCTTTATGAACATCCCAAAGATCTTTATATCGCCTCATTGTTCGGAGAGGCCAATAAAATTCCTATCAACATCGTAAAATCCTATGCCGATACCAAACGGCGCATTATCGTTTACGCCCATGAATTCAAGGTTTCGGGGCGATCGGGGCTCGAAGTTGTCGTAAAAAGCGCCTATTACATGGGTAATTATTTTATGATTGTCGGGGTTTACGAAGGACAGGACATTTATTTTCACCACCACACACCCATAGAAAGCGGCAAGGTGGTTTTTCTGAACATTTCCATCGAGACAATCAACCAAAGGATGGCCGACACCTTATAATGAACAAAAAGATAGCCATACAAGAATTGGGTTTTAAAGCCGTCAGAAGCGGTGGTGCAGGGGGGCAGCATGTGAACAAGGTTTCTACCAAGGTCGAATTGAGTTTCGATGTCGAAAATTCGAAAGCCCTTACCCCGAACCAAAAAAAACGTGTTTATCGCCAAATAGGCAGTAAGCTTACCAGAGACAACATATTGCAACTGTCGTGTGACGAGTCCCGAAGCCAGCACAGAAACAAAGATTTGGTCATCAAACGATTTTTAGAAACTATGCGCACGGGTTTACGCGTGCCCAAAATACGTAGGAAGACGAAACCCAAGAGATCCGCGATAGAGAAGCGGTTGAAATCGAAGAAGAGGAATGCGGAAAAGAAGGCTCGACGGCAACGGCCGGATATGCGGTAAATCTCATTCAAAAATCAAATTTCAACTGTACCGAAACCGATTCTTCTTTTTGCTTCGCCTTTTTATCCTCGGTATTCAGGTTGGCCAACGAAATGCCCAACAAGCGTACGGAATTCTGAAGTTCCTCTTGATATAGCAGTTCTTTGGCAGTTTCCAGGATCAGATTTTTATCGGCGATAAAATACGATAATGTCTTGCTACGCGTGTTCAGCGTAAAATCGCTGTACTTTATTTTCAAAGTCACCGTTTTGCCCGCGATTTTTGATTTTTTAAGCCGGCGCTCCAGTTCTTCGGCGATATGTTGCAAACGTTCGAGCATAAAGATCTCGCTGCTCAAGTTTTCACTGAAGGTCCGCTCCGCCCCGACGGACTTCGGAATCCGATGTGGTTTTACCTCGCTGTTGTGTATCCCTCGAACTACATGATAGTAATAGCTACCGCTTTTTCCGAATTTGTCCGCCAAAAATTCCTGTGGTTTTCCCTTCAGATCTTTTCCTGTGAAAATGCCCAAACCATACATCTTTTCAGCGGTGACCTTGCCTACCCCGTAAAATTTTCGAATCTCCAAATTTTCCAAAAACCCAATGACCTCTTCGGGATTGACCGTTTTTTGTCCGTTGGGTTTGTTGATATCACTCGCGACCTTGGCTATAAACTTATTGATGGAAATACCTGCCGACGCATTGAGTCCTGTTTCCTCCCAAATCTTTTGGCGGATTTCCTTGGCAATCAAGGTTGCCGAAGGGTTCCCCTTTTTGTTGACGGTAACATCGAGATAGGCCTCATCTAAAGATAGCGGCTCTACCAAATCGGTATACTCGTAAAATACTTTTCGAATCTGTTTAGAGATTTCCTTGTAGCGGTTGAACCTGGCCTTCACAAAAATCAATTCAGGACAATTGCGTTTGGCCAGAACGCTGCTCATGGCACTGCGCACCCCGAATATTCTGGCCTCATAGCTTGCCGCCGCTACCACCCCGCGCTGCGAGCTACCGCCTACGGCAATAGGCTTTCCACGCAATTCAGGATTATCTAACTGCTCTACGGAGGCGTAGAAAGCATCCATATCGACGTGGATGATCTTTCGTAAAGGAATATCCGCATTCATATCGTAAATTTAGGACTTTAAGGATGAGAGACGAAGGTCTTATTTGTTTAAAAAGGATAGAACACCGTACATGAAAACAGCAATTCTACTTGGCGCAACCGGTCTTACGGGCGGAAAACTACTGCAAATTCTACTCGGGGACGGACGATATGATCAGATTAAACTCTTCTCTCGTTCGAGCGCAGGATTCGAACATCCTAAAATTCGGGAATATCTAGGTGATTTGACGGATTTAGAACGTTTTAAAGAAGATTTTACGGGTGATGAGGTATTCTGTTGCATCGGCACAACGGCATCACAAACACCTGATAAGGAAAAATACAGAAGTATCGATTATGGTATTCCCGTGAAGGCCGCATCCCTCGCCAAGCACAAAAGCATAGAAACCTTTATCGTTATTTCATCCTTGGGCGCCAATGCAAAAAGCAACACGTTCTACACGCGCATAAAAGGAGAAATGGAACAGGCAGTTCTCAAAATCGGCATAGCTAAGACCTGCATTTTACGTCCTTCGCTGATCGGCGGTGAACGAGACGAAAAAAGGTTGGGCGAATGGCTTTTTAAAAAAGCGATGAAGGTGCTCGATTACGTACTGCTCGGACCGTTAAAAAAATACCGCTCGATCAAGTCCGATACCATTGCCAATTGTATGGTTTGGCTGGCGAACAATGAGAGCGACCGACATTTGTTCGAGTCGGATGAAATCGAGGAAATAGGGAAAAAATGATTGAAATCGAGCGTAAATTCTTGATAATCTCCGACAAGTTCAAATTGGAAACAACATCCAAAGAACGGATAGTGCAAGGTTTTCTAAACACCCACCCCGAGCGCACGGTCCGCGTACGGATTAAAGGAGATTCTGGATATCTGACCATCAAGGGGAAATCGAACCAAGCCGGCACCTCTCGTTTCGAATGGGAAAAGGAAATCAACGTAGCGGACGCAGAAGCGATGCTCAAACTATGTGAGGATGGTATTTTGGAAAAAACGCGCTACGAAGTTCCGGCCGGCAGACATATTTTCGAGGTAGATGAGTTTCACAGTGTAAACAAAGGCCTAATCGTTGCCGAAATAGAGCTACAGTACGAAAATGAGGCTTTCGAGAAACCGGATTGGCTAGGCAAGGAGGTTACAGGAGATATAAAATATTACAATTCACAGCTTAGCAAAAAACCTTTTAAGTCATGGGGCAAGAAATGATGAGGGCTTAAACCAAAGATCTGGTAAACTTCAGAATAAAGGTTTCCGTTGTATTTCTAATAATCGTAGGGGCTAAACCAAAAATCCGGTACACTGCAGAACGTAATACCCGTCTAAAATGTGGCAACAGCTATCGTTACTTGTACTATTGCCATCCACCCCCCACCGCTACGTAGAGATTGACCATCGATTGCAACTGGTTGAACTGTGCATCGATAAGGTCTAAGTTCGAACCCAGCGCATTTTCCTGTGCGTTAAGCACCTCTAAATAGTTGGCCAAACCATTCTCCAAAAGCGCTGATGAATAGTCGGTTGCCGTTGAATAAGCCTCAAATTCCTTGTTCTTGATATCGATTTTTTCGGTAGCCGCCCCATAACTGTACAAGGCATCGGACACCTCTTTACTCGCGGTCAAAATAGCCTGCCTAAAATTCAATCTCGCCTCCTCCTGTTGTGCTTGGGACACCTCATACTGCGTACGGATTCTTCTACCATTAAATATGGGCTGGGTAAGACCGGTTATAATCGTAGCAAATAATGACGAAGAATCGAAAAGCGTACCAAGTTCGAGGCTTTGCAGGCCTCCCGTAGCACTTAGGGTCAGAGAGGGATAAAAATTGCTGCGTGCCACGTTGGTCAGTTCAAAGGCATTGACCAAAGCATATTCCGCCGAAATGACATCGGGTCTATTTCGTAGTAATTGAACCGGAACACCCACACTCAGGCTTGTGTTGATTTCTTGGGTCTCCAGAGTGGTCCGCTGAATATCGCCCGGTTCTTTCCCTAACAAAATGGATAAAGTGTTTTCCATCAAGCGGATCTGATTTTTAAGGTCTATCAGAATCGCTTGTGCAGTGTACCACTGCGCTTCGGTCTGTTTTACAGCTACTGCCGTCACATTTCCCGCTTCTTTCAAGGCTTGTGTAGTTTCCAGTGAATTTTGTCGGGTCTGTACAGTTTCCTGAGTGATCCGTACCTGTTCATCCAAGGATAGTAGCTGGTAGTACAACGTAGCGATGTTGGCAATTAAATCGGTCTTTACCGCCTTGTGGGCCGCCACACTTTGTAAGTAGCTCGCTTGAAAGGCCCTTTGGTTACTACGTATCTTCCCCCAAATATCCGCCTCCCATGAAAGTTCGCCGCTTACTTGAAATTGGTCCAAGGTAGAAAACAAGTTTCCAAACTGACTATTTGGCGAAAGCTCTTGATGGGTATACTGTGCAGAACCCTGCAGGGTTGGTAGAAAACCTGCCCTGCCCTGCTTGACATAGGCCTCGGCCGCCAAAATACGCTGTAGGGCGATGCGGATATCGATATTTTCCGCCAAACCTTCCTCGATATAACCCTGTAAAGTAGTATCGGTAAACAGTTCTCTCCAAGAGACCGTGGCCATGGTAAGGCTATCTTGCGACAGGCTATCGGTTCGGAAATTGGCCTGGTTGACCACTTCTTCCGGCCGTTCATAGTTCTTAGCGGCAAAGCAGGAAACTAGCAGTATAGGCACCACCATAAAAAGTAGCCTGGGATATAGTATTGATATTTTCATTCTATGTGGTTTGTTCAGCGTTCTCAATTTGTTTTTGGGAAGGATCACCAGAAATCTTTTCCTGTAGCCATTGGAAAAGTATAAATAGGATGGGGATAACGAATACCCCGAAGACGGTGCCCACGAAAAGTCCGCCTACCGCTCCCGTACCTATTGAACGGTTTCCTGCCGCGCCCACCCCATTGGCGAGTACCAGAGGCATAAGACCCAAAATAAAGGCGAAAGACGTCATGAGGATGGGTCTCAACCGCGATTCCGCCCCGTCGATAGCCGCTTCAAGTATACTTACCCCCTGTCTCCTGCGCTGCAAGGCAAACTCCACGATAAGAATGGCATTCTTAGCCAATAGCCCCAACAACATGATTAGTGCTATCTGGAAATAGATATTATTTTGTAACCCTGTAAACTGCGTGGTCAAGTACGCACCCATAACCCCTAAAGGGAGTGAAAACAAAATGGAAAACGGAATTAGGTAGCTCTCGTACTGTGCCGCTAGCAAGAAATAAACGAAAACGATGGAAAGGGCAAAGATTATAGCGGCCTGATTACCGGCATTGACCTCTTCACGTGAAAGACCCGAATACGCCGTTGTATAATCACTGGGAAGGGACTTGGCTACTTCGTTCACAGCAGTAATACCGTCTCCCGTACTAAACCCCGGATTCATCGCCGCGGTTATTTTCGTTGAATTGAAAAGATTGAAGCGCGTCACCGCTTGTGGTCCATACACCCGTTCTAAATCAATAAATTCGGTAATGGGTGCCATTTCACCATTCTGCGTACGTACGAAGAGTCCGTTGAGGGCATCTTTGTTCGCTCGATCTTCTGGAAGTGCTTGCACGTAAACGCGATATTGTTTACCAAAGCGGGAGAAGTCAGTTGCGAATATACTACCGATGTACCCTTGAAGGGTTGAAAAGATGCTGCTAATCGCAACCCCTTTTTCCTTGGCCAATGGCACGTTGACTTTCAACTCGTACTGTGGATACTCGGTACTAAAGGCAGACTGTGCGAACTTAAACTCAGGCCTTTGGGTAAGTTTGCCCATGAAATCTTTGTTTACCGCATCCAAATTTTTGAAACTACCGCTAGTACGATCGAGCAAATTGACCTCAACCCCGGCTGAATTCCCGAAACCAGGTACACTGGGGCGTCCAAAGAATATAATTTCGGCTTCGGGAATTTGGGCGGCAATTCCGAACATCTTCCCTGTGATACTCTCCAGTGAAAGGGAATCGGCTCCCCGTTTTTCCCAATCGTCTAGCTTAGCGATACCAAAACCATAATTACTGCCCTCACCGTTAAGTAAACTTCGACCATCGATAACAAACATACCCTCTATTCCAGCAATCCCGTTTATTTTAGCATATAGGTCATTGTTGACTTCCCGGGTTCTATCGACCGATGAACCTGGCGGTAGCTCTACGTTCATAAAAATGATTCCCTGATCTTCTTGGGGAACGAAACCCGTTCTCACGACGGAAGACGACCAAAAGATAGCGCCGACAGCAAGCAGCAAGATTACACCCGTAATCCATTTATGGCGATATAAAAAATGTACCGATTTACCATATTTATCAACCGTCGCATCAAAGCCGCGATTGAATGCCACAAAAAAGCGTTGAATAAAATTCTTCTTTTTCCCGTGTTCCTTTTCTTCATGCCCTTTTAAGAGGAGGGCGCAAAGGGCTGGACTAAGCGTTAAGGCATTCACTGCAGAAATAAGAATCGCAATAATGAGCGTTACCCCGAATTGTTCGTAGAATACACCTGAAGGTCCTGTAATAAAAGTAACCGGTATAAATACGGCGGCAAGAACAAGGGTAATGGATACAATAGCGCCAGAAATTTCACTCATAGCTACATGAGTGGCTTTCCTAGCGCTTTTTTCCCCGGCATCTATTTTAGCGTGCACCGCCTCTACCACAACAATGGCATCATCTACCACGATACCGATGGCCAGTACCAAAGCAAATAAGGTCAAAAGGTTTATCGAATACCCAAACAGGTTGAGGAAGAAAAAGGTACCGATAATTGACACCGGCACCGCTATGGCTGGAATTAGCGTGGAACGAAAATCCTGTAGAAAAATAAAAACCACCAAGAATACAAGTAGAAATGCCTCGACAAGGGTTTCTACTACTTTGTCTATGGAAGCCTCCAAAAAATCGTTCGCATTAAAGGGGGTGAATAGCTTAACACCTTCGGGAAGTTCCGACTTGATTGTTTCTAAGCGAGTATCGATATTTTCTATAATCTCCTTTGCGTTAGATCCCTTGGTCTGAAAAACACCCATAACCACGGACGGATTGCCAAAGGTTCTGGATGATGAAGAATAACCTTGCGCACCCAACTCTATATCGGCAACATCGTCAAGTCTCAAATACTGTCCGTCTCCAAGTGCTTTGATGACAATTTCGCTGTACTGTTGCTCCGTCTTGAAACGGCCCCCATACTTTATGGTATACGAAAAAGCTTCTCCGTCATTTTCGCCCAAAGACCCGGCAGAGGCCTCGAGGCTTTGTTCATTGAGGGCAGCGGTAATATCTGTGGGAATAAGGCCGTAAGCGGCAAGCTTCTCCGGTTTTAGCCAGATGCGCATGGCATAGTCTTTTTGCCCGAAAACGGTAACATTGCCCACACCCTTCACCCGCTGTACGTCAGGAATGACGTTTATCTTAAGATAGTTTTGAATGAATGTATCGTCATAATCTTCATTCTCACTATAAAAGGAGATGAACATCAAGGCATCGGTCTGCTGTTTTTGGGTGATTACCCCCGTTTGCAAGACGGCTGCCGGCAAAACGGAATTGGCGCGGGCAACCCGGTTCTGTACGTTTACCGCTGCAATATCGGGGTCGGTATCTTGATCGAAGTACACTGTAATATTGGCCGAACCCGTGTTTGTAGCGGTCGAAGTCAGATAGGTCATACCCTCGACTCCGTTAATCTGCTCTTCTATGGGAATAACCACACTTTCTAAAATCGTCTCCGCATTGGCACCGGGGTAGGTCGTGGTTACCTGTACCGTTGGTGGCGCAATATCCGGATATTGGGTAATCGGAAGACCCGTAAGTCCCAGAATGCCCAAAATTACGATGATAATGGATATGACCGTAGAGAGAACCGGTCGTTCTATAAATGTTTTTAACATAGCTGTCTTATTTCGGCCTCTTCTATCGGCTCTTATCTAAACGATTTTTCAATAGGTTTGGCGATGCTGTCAAAAGGTATCTCCTGTGGATTGATTTTGGTCTTCCCCTTGATTTTGCCTGTGCCTTTGCCTATAATTCGGTCGCCCTCGTCAAGACCCCCTTCTATTACATAAAGGTTATCGACCTCCTTTGTGATTGCAATACGGGTAGAAACCGCAGTGCTGTCTTCACCCACGCTGTATACATAAGTACTGCCCTGCTGCTCGTAGGTAGCTGTAATCGGCACCACCAAAGCATCAGTGTAAGTTTTCGGAATTCTAATGCTACCGCTGTTTCCGTTGGTAAGCAACTGGGTCGGATTGTCAAAAACGGCCCTGAACTGTATCGAACCCGTACTTGCGTTTACTTGGGAATTGATGGCGTCTATTTTCCCTTTCTGTTCGTATTCGTTCCCATTGGCTAGAAGTAAACTGACTTCGGGAAGCTTTTCTATCTTTTCGGTAATATTATTCCCTTCGGCATTTTGAATGAAATCAAAATATGCCGTTTCGTTCATAGAGAAATAGGCGTAGACCTTACTAATATCAGCGACTGTCGTTAAAGGATTTTCGTTTGTGGAACTCACCAAAGCTCCCTTTCTAAGGTTAATAAACCCTACAAAACCGTCTACAGGGCTTTTTATGTTCGCATAACCGATGTTTGCAGCAATACTGCTGTAGCTACTTTTTGCCTGTTGTAATTGCGCTTCGGCAGTCATTAACTGTACCTCGCTAATAATGTTCTGCTCTACCAGAGGTTTCAGTTTATCTACCCCGACCTGGGCGGCATTAACGTTTGCTTTTGCCGCAGCTGCATCTTGGTCTAGCGATTGGGTCTCGAGCTTAAACAGTGTCTGACCTTTTCGTACCTTTTGCCCCTCATCGACCAAAACGTCGGTAATGTAACCGCTCACCTTGGCCCTTACCTCGCTGTTTACAATCCCCTCGATACTTGCTGGATATGTAGTGTAACCGGTGACCGTTTTCTTGGGGATTTTGACAACAGAAAAGACGGGCGCCCCACCTTGTTGACTTGGGCCGGATTGCGGGTTTTTGTTCTCGCTATTACCACATCCTGTCAACAAGAACAATACAAACAAGGATAAATAGGGTGTAAATTGCTTTTTCATATTGATTTTTGTAAAAGGGAATACGAAATGGTTTTTGTTTTAATCATAGTTTATAATCCTTCATCAAAGTCTTCCTTATCTTTTCCATTGAGCTACTTACCTGTTTGAAAAAATTGAGGTACTCCGTATGGAATTCAAGTTCGAATCGAGAGCCATCTTCATCATTAAGAGTCGCATTTATTTCTTTTTTATAGTCCATGATTTCAACGTGAAGTTCCCGTTCACGCTCCCAATTTTCAATCATTTTGTTCAACGCATGAATCATTGCATCGGGGTTCATTATAAAGTATTTCTTTCTATCTCCAGGTTTCGTAAAATATTTCACCCGATCGACTTGCTGCAAGTTATTGAGATGTGTAGAGATTGTACTTTTGCTGGCACTCAAACTATCGACGAGTTCATCGAAGGTCATCCCTTTTTTACCAGTAAGAACTAAAGTAGACACTATACGGGCGGCTACAGGAGCCAATTGGTCTTTACATTCTATGTAGACACCCAGCCGTTCTATGAGACGTTCTTTCTTTGTTACAAGTTCTTCCTTTGTCATAATTTAACGTTCAGCACATCGATTTAGCAACTATCGCCTTTTTCTAAATATCATTTCAAGAAAAGAATAGGTCTCAAATCAAAATCGGATTCCGAGAAAAAAGAGGCAAAAATATGATTAGTTCGGTGATAACCGAACTAATATATTATAAAATTATGTTAACTCCCATATAGAATTCTTACACCATAAATTTTCAAGTTTATGTAGGTAAAATTACGGTGGTAAGGGTCGCTAATACAAAGGGAAAGTGTAATCAGTCGCTGAAGTCGTAGAAAATTATTATTTTGCCAAAATACCTTCCTTCTCGATGAAGGGTACAAGTTTTAAGGCACTTGATTTTACAGAATTCTTAGGGAACACAAACCGCTTTTCGAATAGTTTATCTTCCGCAAAGAAAGTAACGAAGAACTCATTGTTCAGGGCAAGTACATCCTCTTGGATCGTTTCTATTTTTTCAAAGGACTTTGGCCTTACCGACCCAATACCGTGCCGCATGGTGGCTGTCTTTTGGTCATCATCAAAACCTTTGGAAACCACCAATACCATGTCTATAGGTGTGTTTCGACCATTGATGACATAGGCATTCCAATCCTTTGAAAGAAAATCAGCGTTCCATTCGTGTATGATGGCCACATCAACATCTTTGGCAATCGGTATTTCGATATCCTTTTTCATGTCCCCTTCCCTTCCCCTCCCCAGAGAGGGAGAGCGTAGGTTTCCATTATAATTAAAAATTCAAATTCTACCCTCGGGCAATTAGATACTTTTTACAGTGCACTCTTGAATTGCTCTAAAAAACGGACGTCGTTCTCGCTAAGGAGGCGTATATCGGAAATTTGGTGCAGTAAAAGCGCGATTCGATCGATGCCCATTCCGAACGCAAACCCCGAATATTCCTTAGAATCGATACCGCAATTGTCCAGCACGTTCGGGTCGACCATGCCGCAACCCATAATTTCGAGCCATCCGGTACCCTTGGTCATGCGGTAATCGGTCTCGGTCTCCAAGCCCCAGTATACATCGACTTCTGCACTGGGTTCGGTAAAGGGAAAATAGGAGGGCCGTAATCGAATTTTCGACTTCCCAAAAAGTTCGGTTGTAAAAAATTGCAGCGTCTGTTTCAGGTCGGCAAAGGATACATCGGTATCAATATACAGCCCTTCCACTTGATGGAAAAAACAGTGCGAGCGCGCGGAAATCGCCTCGTTTCTGTATACCCTTCCCGGGGATATCGTACGAATGGGCGGTTTGTTGTTTTCCATGTACCGCACCTGAACGGATGACGTATGGGTTCGTAAGAGGATGTCGGGATCGGTCTGAACGAAAAAAGTATCCTGCATATCCCTCGCCGGATGGTGTTCGGGAAGGTTCAATGCCGTAAAATTATGCCAATCATCCTCGATTTCAGGGCCTTCGGAAACATTGAAGCCTATTCTAGAAAAAATCTCGATAATTTGGTTCTTTACTATGGAAATAGGATGCCGCGCGCCCAGTTCGATGGGTTCTCCTGGGCGGGTAAGATCCCCATAGACGGCCTTTTCGCTGGTTTGGTTGTTTAAGGCCTCTTTTAAGGTATTGACCTTATCGGTAGCGAGGTTCTTTAGTTCATTGATGGTCTGACCGAACTCCTTTTTCCGGTCGTTGGGCACGTTTTTGAACTCCACGAAAAAATCGTTGAGCAGCCCTTTTTTTCCCAGATATTTAATTCGGAAAGCTTCTACGGCTTCGTTGGAATCGGCAGTAAAAGACTCTACTTCAGCAATATGTTTTTTAAGCGTATCGATCATGGCGGCTTGATGAGATGGCAAATTTAGGGCTTTGGCGCAACTTTGACAACCTTCTATCTCCGCAATATATAAGTTAAGTTTTCACTCACATTTCATCCCTTTAAAAATTTTGATAAAACTCGGAGAAACACGTAACCGTAATCCGTAACATAATAATGCATCTATCTTTAAAAGACTGCCAACCGTTTAGATATCCGTAAAATATTTTGAGTCCGATGTATTTCGTATTCAAAAAAATTCAAACATTTAAACTGGTAATCATCAACCCCGGTGCGGACACTATACTATTCTTCTGGCACCTTACCCACAATTTAGAGTGGCCGACTCCGAATTACCATATTTAGCCTATTCCAAGAAATCCGACATTGAAAACATAAAACACTTTGGTAGAAAAAAATGACATCCTGAATTTTATACGACTATGAAATACCTAGTAATAGCACTAATTCTTATTTTATAAGCTATAGTGAAATTGACTCGAATATTTCGACCAATTCAAATCTCAAGGGGTTGTGGGTCAATACGTTAATCTGAACAGACACCTTATCCTTCGAATGCTTGGATAATTTAGAAACCATGAATTTAAAAAGGGGAAAAGAAATCAAGGACGGGAATATGTTACCCATATCCGGTTCGGGACCTTACCGTTACAATCTGGCAGAACAAAAAACAGCCTTGTATTGGGTGTTATCCAGCGATTCGAAGTACAACGACTATAATTTTGAAGTTATGGGCAATGGCTTGAAGATCGGAAAATTTTATAGCTCGCCATCGGGCGAAATCTTGACCTTTGAAATTAAATTGAGACAAACTATTTTCTGCCAAAATCTGCGGGGATCTCTCCCCAGGCCTTTGTTTCCCATTTAACAATAGGAGTATTATAGGAATTGTTTTTCAGCCAATCGAGAGCACGCCGTACCAGCTCGAAAAGCGCTTCGTTATTTGGGGTTTCCTTGAGTTTGGTGTTGCAAATCCGTTTACGGACCCAGCTCATGGCGGTGCGGGAGTCGGTGTAGATGATGCGGTCGCTGTTTTTTTGTTTGAGAAAGGCGAGACCGTGTACGAGGCCCAAAAACTCGCCGATATTGTTGGTGCCTTCCGCAAAAGGGCCTTGGTGAAACAGTTTTTTTCCAGTTTTTGTGTCAACACCTTGATATTCCATCACACCGGGGTTTCCGCTGGAGGCGGCATCCACGGAAATGGAATGGTAGTTGGGCGTTCCGAATTTTAGCAGCTGCTCTGGGGTCAACGAGGGTTCTCCTTTTTTCTTTCCTTTATATTCCTCATAATTGCCGTTGTAGGCTTTCTTGGCGGCGGCAAAGGTGGGGAAGGATTTGTATTGCGCGCCTTTATGGCCATCAATAGCGGCCTTACAGTCTGCCCATGTATCATAGATACCGGGGCGTTTGCCTTTCCAGACGGTGTAAAATTTTTCTTTTTTGGCCATGATATATTTTGTAACCCCGAGCGCGGACGAAGGGCTTGTTTGATTCAAAGGGTCTTCGACTGCGCTCAGACTGACCTATCGATAATTGGCTTACAGCATTTCAACACGAACAAGCTTCTCGATAATCATCGGAAAATATTCATATTCCAGGGCATGGACTTTCTGGGCGATTTGCGCTACATCATCATCCGCTGATATCGTTGTTTTCGCCTGATGGATAATGGCACCCTCATCATAATTTTCATTGACATAATGAATGGTGATGCCCGTTTCAGTATCCCCGTTAGATTTTACGGCTTGGTGTACTTTGCTGCCATACATCCCTTTGCCCCCATACTTGGGTAGCAGAGCGGGATGGATATTGATTATCCTATCTGGAAATGCCCGAATTATTTTTTCCGGCAGTTTCCAAAGAAATCCGGCGAGCACGATCAGATCTGGATTGAAAACTTTTAAAATATCCTGTACGCAGTTGTTATCATAAAAAGCAATCCTATTAAAATATAACCCACTGATAGCAAGTCTGTCACACCGTTCCAACACCTTGGCCTTCTTATTATTCGTCAGTACCGCAGAAATTACAATATCTGGACTATCCTGAAAATAGCGCACAATATTTTCAACATTAGATCCGGAACCGGAGGCGAAAAGAACGATGTTTTTGGTTTTCACGATGTAATCTAGGTTTAGGCAAAATACCTACAATTGGGATGAAATTCCAAATTCCAAGCATCAAATTCCGCAACTAGCAGATGGTTGTAGTGAATTGTTTCATCGGTAAACATTGCCCAAGGCAGGTTTTAGTTTCAAAGTTCAAAAAAAGAAAACTTTCCTTGAAGTTTTTCAGTCCCGATCGACCATGATATCCTTTAATTCATTAAATTACCATACATTTTAACGGCAAATGGTATTATTACAACAAAGTTTTTTACTTTTGCCATCAATTAAAATTTAAAACCAATATTATTATGTCAGACATTGCATCAAGAGTAAAAGCTATCATCGTTGATAAATTGGGGGTGGATGAAAATGAAGTTGTAACGGAAGCTAGCTTTACGAACGACCTAGGGGCAGATTCTTTGGATACCGTGGAATTGATCATGGAATTCGAAAAGGAATTTGATATTCAGATTCCCGACGATCAAGCCGAGAACATCGCAACCGTTGGCCAAGCTATCAGTTATATAGAAGAAGCGAAGTAATTTTTAAGATTTCTTGAAGAAATCTTAAATTATCCATGCGGTAAACCTATCGCATGGATATTTTTTTTTAATTTACAGCCAAAACCAAGTTCAATGGAGTTAAAGCGAGTTGTGGTTACCGGGCTGGGCGCCTTAACGCCTATCGGCAACAATATCGATGACTATTGGGAAGCTCTAAAAAACGGAAAGAGCGGTTCTGCTCCCGTTACATATTACGATACCGAAAAATTCAAGGTCAAATTCGCCTGTGAATTAAAAGGTTTCAATTCTGAAGATCATTTTGATCGTAAGGAAGCACGGAAATTGGATCGTTTTGCACAATATGCCCTAGTCTCTTCCGACGAAGCTATAGCAGATTCAAAATTAGACCTGAACGTGGTAGACAAATTCAGGGTCGGGGTCATCTGGGGTGCCGGTATCGGCGGTCTGGAAACCTTTCAGAACGAAGTAATGAACTTCGCCGAGGGTGACGGTACACCGCGTTTCAATCCTTTCTTTATCCCAAAAATGATCGCGGATATCGCTCCGGGCCATATTTCGATCAAGCACGGTTTCATGGGGCCTAACTATACTACGGTCTCCGCCTGTGCATCTGCCGCGAATGCCATGATAGATGCCCTGAACTATATTCGCCTAGGCTATTGCGACGTTGTGGTCACCGGCGGTAGCGAGGCAGCGGTAACCATTGCCGGCATGGGTGGTTTCGGGGCCATGCACGCCCTTAGCACAAGAAACGACAGTCCCGAAACGGCGTCCAGGCCCTTTGATGCAACCCGTGACGGATTTGTTCTAGGTGAAGGGGCAGGGGCACTGATTCTTGAAGAATATGAACATGCCAAGGCCAGGGGAGCTAAAATATATGCCGAAATAGCCGGTGGTGGACTTTCAAGTGACGCCTACCACATGACCGCCCCCCACCCTGACGGAATAGGAGTGGTACAGGTAATGAAAAATTGCCTGCGCGATGCGGGACTGAAACCTGAAGATGTAGATGCCATAAACACTCACGGAACCTCAACACCCTTAGGTGATGTTGCTGAGCTCAAGGCCATCGTAGAGGTTTTTGGAGACCACGCACCGGATATCAAAATTAATTCCACCAAATCGATGACCGGACATTTGTTGGGTGCTGCAGGGGCCATTGAGGCCATCGCCTCCATTCTGGCCATGAAACACGGTATAGTACCCCCGACCATCAACCATACTACGGTCGATGAAAATATTGACCCAAGGTTAAACTTGACCCTTAACAAAGCACAAAAACGGGAGGTCAACGTAGCTTTGAGTAATACATTCGGCTTTGGCGGCCACAACGCCTGTGTGATTTTCAAAAAACTTAGCGAGTAAATTCAATGGGATTTGCATCCAAAATATTCGGTTCCCATTCTAAACAGGATGGGGATTTTTATATAGGGATGACCAAAATTCTTGGTTTCCGACCGAAACGCCTCGACTTCTATAATAGGGCCTTTTTACATCGGTCAGCCAACCAAAAGGATAATGAAGGACGCCCGATGAACTACGAGCGTTTAGAGTTTCTGGGCGATTCGATGCTAGGCACCATTATATCGCGGCATCTTTTCGTCGAGGTTCCCGACGGTGACGAAGGTTACCTGACGAAAATGCGGTCCAAAATCGTAAGCCGTAAACATCTGAACCAATTGGGCAAAGATCTCGGACTCATCGATTTTGTGAAGAGCCGGATACCTAAATCACATTTTGGTGAAAATATACATGGCAACGTCTTCGAGGCACTGGTAGGAGCTATCTATATAGATCGGGGCTACAAGTATTGCCAGAAATTCATCCATGAGAAAGTGATAGCCCCCTATGTAGACATAGAACAGCTCGAGGGCAAGGTCATCAGCTATAAAAGCCTGGTCATCGAGTGGTGCCAAAAACAAAAAAAATCGTTTGATTACGAAGTGTACGAAGACACGGGCAACGACGCACTGAAACATTTTGCCGTAAAACTGACCATAGCAGACCAGATCGTCGCAAAGGCAAGGGCCACGTCAAAAAAGAAGGCAGAAGAGAAGGCGTCGAAACGCGCCTATTATGCGCTGCAGGACAAGATGGGGAAATCATAAGCATACAGCGTTTGGCGAAAAGTCATGTGCACATTGCCTTAAAAAATCCTATATTTACGATTTTTACCCCCAATGGCAGCAGTACACAAACTTACGGAAGATTTGTATGAAGGTACCTTTGACCTTATTGCCCTGCACAGCAGCCTTCAAGACTTTGCATTGGCGTACGCCCTCAATCTTGCGCTGAAATCGAACTTTAAAAGACGGCGGAGAGATTTAGATATTTCCGGTCGAATTGCGATTCCGATTTTTGAATGGAAAGATGATTTGCATGACCGATATTGGACATTCTTTACCAACAAGGGGGCAGCAAAGGACATAGCGGCGGAAAATGGCCTCTTTAAAGAAGAACCATCCTACCGGTATCACCATATACTTTTGGAGCATCGCGAAGTCGATTATTTTCTAAAGATTGAACAGGACGGTGCCGATAACTATCGCCAGGCAGAGAACGAAAACACCATCGCAAAGTTACTCACCATATCAAAAGTGATTACGGCCTATACCGTGGAAACCCAAAAACTGAAATCTAAAAACAATTTAATTTTTTAAAGCAATGCCAATACAAAAAAAGACCAAGATAGTAGCTACCCTAGGGCCGGCTACCAGTAAGAAAGAAGTGCTTCGTAAAATGATCGAAGCCGGTGTAGACGTCTTTCGAATTAATTTTTCACATGCCAACTATGATGATGTCACCGAACGTATAAAGATGATTCGCGAACTGAACGAAGAAATGGGCAGCAATACCTCTATTCTCGCTGATTTACAGGGTCCTAAATTACGCGTAGGGGTTATGGCCGGTGAGGTTGTTGTTGGGCCCGGTGACGAGATTACCTTTGTGACGGGAAAACCATTCGAGGGTACCTCCGAAAGAGTGTATATGAATTATGCCACCTTTCCTCAGGACGTAAAATCCGGCGAACGTATATTGTTAGACGACGGAAAATTGATCTTCGAGGTCGTATCTACGGATGGCAAAGCAGAAGTCAAGGCAAAAGTTATTCAAGGAGGCCCGTTGAAATCTAATAAAGGGGTCAATTTGCCAAACACGAACATTTCGCTACCTGCCTTGACCGAAAAAGACATTAAGGATGCCATATTTGCAGTTTCACAAAATGTAGACTGGATGGCCCTTTCTTTTGTTCGCTTCAGCCAAGACCTCATCGACCTTCAAAACATTATCAACGAACATTCCGAGCATAAAATTCCCATTATTGCCAAAATCGAAAAACCTGAGGCTGTAGAAAACATCGATAAAATTGTGGCCTATTGCGACGGATTGATGGTGGCCCGCGGCGATCTTGGTGTCGAAGTACCCGCCCAAGAAGTGCCGCTTATTCAAAAACAACTGGTGCTCACGGCGAAAAAGGCCCGGATTCCCGTCATTATTGCCACCCAGATGATGGAAACCATGATTACAAGCCTTACGCCCACCCGCGCCGAAGTAAACGATGTAGCAAATTCTGTTATGGACGGTGCCGATGCGGTAATGCTATCGGGCGAGACTTCTGTCGGCAACTACCCCGTAGAGGTCATCCAAAAAATGACAAGTATCTTACAGAGTGTAGAAAATTCAGAGCTCATTCAAGTGCCTCATGATCCACCACATATACGTACCAAACGCTATATCACAAAATCGGTTTGTTATCATGCTGCCATAATGGCCAATGAAATCAAGGCAAAGGCGATATCTACCTTAACCAATAGCGGATATACGGCATTTCAAATTTCCGCATGGCGGCCAAGTGCACATATTTTGGTCTTTACTTCCAACAAACGGATATTGACACAATTGAACCTGCTTTGGGGCGTGAAAGCCTTTTATTATGACCGATACGTATCTACGGATGAGACCATCGAAGATGTCAATCGTATCGCATGTCAAAAAGGATTTTTGGAAATCGGCGATATGCTAATCAGTTTAGCTGCTATGCCAATCAAAGATAAGGGAATGGTCAACACCTTGCGAGTGTCTGAAATAGAGAGCGATAACTTTTAAGAACAAGGAAAAGAAAGTTTGATATTATGCATCACACAACTTCAATTTAAACCAAGAGCTTAAAGATCCCCGTTTTGGAATTTGGTACTTGGGATTTCTTAGGCAACCTCTTTTTCGTAGGCTATGAAGTTTACCAATTCACCGCTAGTGTCGAATATGGGTTCTCCCCTAAGCCAACAATTGTAGGCGCTTCCGTCTTTTCTATAGTTTAGGATCACGGCCTCAAACGGTATTCGGTTCTCTATCGCTTTGCGTATTTGTCCCGTCGTCTCTTTACTAGTTCCTTTGCCTTGGAACACTTTCGGTCTTTTGCCTAAAATCTCATGGGGCGAATACCCGTTCATATGAACTAGGTTATGGGTGGCATGTACAATATTTAGTTGGGTATCGGTAACCAGAATGACCTGCTCTTTCTGTAATAAGGCTTCATTGAACTTTGAGGCATACGACCATTTGTTGTCTTCCGACAAACGAAGTAAGGCAACGACATCATCGTAGTTCTTGCAAAGAATATCGAAATATAGTCCATAAATATCCCAAGACATTAGTGGTAGAATTTTCAAATCTAGTGCGCTGTAATACCGATATGCGGCTTTATCGTACTCTTTCATGGGATATCATTGATTGGACAAATCGTATAATTTTCGCAAAAAAAATCTAATTATTTACCAATAGTACGAAAACCAATTTTGTTTAACAAATCTGAGACTTCGATTAACACTATGATTACCGTTTAAACTCGTTCTTTTAATTCTTTTTTGTGATTTAACAGCGTAATTTTGCCTGATTGTAGTGGTATTTTTGCACTCTCTAATACACCTATGCTTGTAGATTTAATAATCGCGGTCCTTTGGAGCCTGTCTCCCTTTGGGGAGGCCAAGGTAGGTATTCCCTATGGGATGCTTAGCGGCCTTAACATTTATCTTGTATTTATAGCCTGCTTTTTGGCCAACTGTTTGGTGTTTCCTATGATGATGTTCTTTCTTGAAAAGATAAACCGCTATTTTCTGCGCTGGGTGTTTTATAAAAAATCGGCCATCTTCGTAGCGAGAAGGGCGAAGACCGGATCTGGAGCACAAATACAGCGTTTCGGTTTTGGGGTCTCATTCTATTCGTTATGATTCCTTTGCCTGGTACCGGGGTCTATGCGGGTAGCATAGCAACCTATCTATTCAAGATTGAAAAACAGAAAGCATTTTGGGCAAATACCATCGGTATTTTCTTCTCGTCCGTCATTATCTGGTCGGCCACCTTGGCCTCGATGAAGGGAATGTCATAGTATACTCTGCATGCACCACTGTAATACCAGTACCAGATTAAACCAAGATCGTCGCATAATGCAAGATTTCTTTTAGGGGGCCATTCAGCTTTAATTCAATACTAGCTCACGCTAAAAATCTCTGTTACAGTATTATTAAACAAGAAAGTGTCTCCGGCCGATTTTCCGAATAATAATTGTCCGATAGGCGTATCGGCAGAAATACAGAACAGGTTCATCCCGTCATCTCCAAATTGTCCCGCTGAAATCGCTAAAAAATAATCTGCCTTTGAGGTCTTTACCAAACTGCCCAAACCAGCGACTTTTGAAGCTTTTTCCAAAGGTACTTTCGACAGCACTTGTTTCGTTCTTTCGGCCTCGGCCAGCTGTTGGCCTAATTTTTCCCGTTCAAGTTGTAGCATCGCTCGACCGGTTTCGTGCTTATCGCCCGCACTACTCTTTGTTTCAGAGGTAAGGGATTCCCGTACATCGCGAATGTTATTTTTGATACGGCTTATACGGCCTTCGATAAAGGTTTGGCAAAAGTCGTATAGAATTTGTTTTGATGGCATATTTCATTTTAGAAATAGAATGAAAACCTGCAAGGCGATGCCCCCGGGCTTGTCGAAGTATGTTGCCGACGTAGGAGGCCTTCTTGTGGTTTTGACTGGTTGCTGCAATTCGAGTTAGACCTGCAAGGTATTCAATGGTCGACAACTTGTAACCCTAATGCAAATCCCGCTCCACTTTAGACCCGGAACCCCCGACCAGAAAATCAAGGTCGGCACCCTTATCGGCCTGTTCGACGTGATCGATGTATATTTTTACATAACCTCTGTCGGCCATGGGTTCGGGCGATTTCCAAACCGATTTTCGTTTTTTAAGTTCTTCTTCCGAAATGTCGAGATGCAGTTTTCGTTTTTCCACGTCAAGTTCGATGGTATCCCCATTTTGAACCAAGGCCAAAGTACCGCCTACCGTCGATTCGGGGGAAACGTGCAAAATGACCGTGCCAGCGGCAGTGCCGCTCATGCGGCCATCCGAAATACGCACCATATCCGTAACACCCTGCAAGATTATTTTTTTTGGAAGATCTACATTGCCGACTTCGGGCATACCGGGATAACCTTTTGGGCCGACTCCCTTTAGCACGATTACACTATCCTTATCAATTTCAAGATTAGGACTATCAATACGCTGATGATAATCTTCCATACTCTCAAAAACAACTGCCTTGCCCTTGTGCTTCATTAGTTCTTTCGATGCCGCCGAAGGTTTGATCACTGCCCCGTTCTCGCATAGGTTACCCTTTAATACGGCGATACCGGATTCTTCCTGAAAGGGTTTTTCCAAGCATGCGATAACATCCCGGTCATAACAGACCGCTTGTGAGTAATTTTCCGTGAGCCTTTTTCCGTTGACCGTCATGGTATTAGGATGCAAACGTTTTTCCAATTCCTTTAAAACCACAGGTAGACCTCCCGCATAGAAAAAGTCTTCCATCAAATATTTTCCCGATGGCTTGAGATTGACCAGTAAAGGGACTCTGCTTCCCACTACATCAAAATCCTCTAGTTTTAGATCTACCCCAATTCTGCCAGCGATAGCCGTGAGGTGTATTATCAAATTCGTTGATCCCCCGACCGCAGCATTCGTCACAATCGCATTCTCGAACGCTTTTCGGGTCAGTATTTTAGACAGTTTCAAATCTTCCCTGACCATTTCGACGATTCGTCTTCCCGACAGCTGGGCAAACAGTTTTTTTCGGGAATCGGCAGCGGGAATAGAGGAAAAACCTGGTAGGGTCAGCCCAAGGGCTTCGACCATCGTTGCCATCGTCGAGGCGGTTCCCATGGTGTTGCAATGGCCAATACTACGTGCTACACAGACTTCGGCCTCGGTAAAATCAGCGGCAGTGTAGCCCTCCAGATTTTGTTTTTCCTTGATCATCCAGTTCATTGACCCCGATCCGATTTTCTCGCCCCGAAACCGTCCGCTCAACATGGGGCCGCCCGGTACGACAATTGTCGGCAAGTCAACGCTACATGCGCCCATGACGGTACTCGGCGTCGTCTTGTCGCAGCCGGTCAAAAGTACGATACCGTCTAAGGGGTTCGCCCGAATGGATTCCTCGACATCCATACTGGCCAAATTCCGGAATAGCATGGTGGTCGGTCGCATCAGGGTTTCGCCCAACGACATGACGGGGAATTCCATGGGGAATCCGCCAGCTTCCAAAATTCCTTTTTTAACCACTTCGGCAAAATCCCGCAGATGTCCGTTGCATGGCGTCAGTTCGGACCAGGTGTTGCAGATTCCAATTACGGGCTTCCCCTGAAAATAATCGTCGGGATAGCCTTGGTTTCGCAACCAGGAACGGTGCACAAAGCCCATTTTATCTTTGCCCCCAAACCATTCGCTGCTCCGCAGGTGCATCTTTTTTGCCATGGAAATGATGATTTAAATGAAAGATTAAGGTAGTTATAATTTGTAAGACCTGCAAGGTGTCGCCTTCGGCGGTAAATCTTGCGGGTCAAACAAAATCGGCCAACTCTTTTCCGACCAAACTTCCTATGGCGATACCCATACCCCCCAAACGTACTCCACAAAATACATTTTCCGAAATTTGCTTCATAATAGGCCGTTTTTGGTCGCCTACGCCCATGATACCGCTCCACCTTCGGTCGACCTCAAATGGAGTACCAGGCAGAATAACTTCCCTGAGCAACGTTTCTAGTTGATTTTGAATGCGTTCGGTTTGTTCGAATGCTATGGTTTCCTCGGTTTTCAGATCGAGGTTTCTACCACCACCCAGCAAGATACGGTTATCAATATTCCTGAAGTAATAATAGCCCTCATCAAAATGGAAGGTTCCTTTGATGGAAAGGTTTTCGATAGGTTTGGTAATCAAGACCTGGGCCCTCGCGGGCTTTACATATTCGTTCAATAATTGGGCGGCAAATCCGTTGGTAGCTACTAGAAGCTTATTCGTATTGAATTCGAAGCGGTCGGTTCTGACCGTTATATTCGAAGCGTTATCCGAGAAATCTTCAACGGAAATACCATTCAAGACAGTCACACCATTAATTTGGACAAGACTCAACAGCTGGGCCATCAATTGCCCGGTATTCAATTGGGCTTCAAGGATGTTTGTGATGTACCTATCGCCTATATTGTCGAACCCAAAAGTATTGGGATGTTCGTGAAAGGCATCTTCACCAAAAATGGGAGATAACAGCCGGTTAACTTCATCACGTTTTTGGAGACAGTTTTGAAAAAGCACGCCATCCTTTTTTAAGAATAGTTCATGTCCACCAAGCTGTTGGAAATCTATGGCCTTATCGCCTAAGGTCTTCCGAAGCAGCTGTATGCCGTTCCATCTTTTTTGGACAAGACCAAAAACCTCTTCCTCGGGATGCTGCCTCAAGTCCGCCAAAATTTCGGAAATACTACCGAAACAGGCAAAGCCCGCATTTTTGGTGCTAGCGCCCTGAGGTAAATACCCTTTTTCGAGAACCAATATTTTTGCCTTCGGAAATCGTTGCTTGAGGTGCAGCGCACAATTGAGACCAACAATACCGCTGCCGACGATGGTGAAATCGATGTTGGAAAGCCAGGTTTTGTATTCCCAGTAGCTGAGGTTCATTTTATTCGGTTGGCAGTGGAAGTGGCAGTGCGCGGTAGAAAAATAATGACTATTGCAGCTGCTTACTGAGTTTACTCCTCCGCCTGCGGTTCCATTTTGAAATTGTCCATAAACGCGGTCGTGTAGTTGCCTGCCAAATAATCGGGGTGATCCATCAATTGCCTGTGAAAGGGTATGGTCGTCTTTATGCCTTCGATTACGAATTCGTCTAAAGATCGTCTCATTTTGTTGATGGCCTCTTCACGCGTCTGCGCCGTCGTGATGAGCTTAGCAATCATACTATCGTAGTTGGGTGGAATACTGTATCCGCTGTAGACATGCGTATCCATTCGTACACCGTGCCCTCCGGGGATATGCAAGGTCGTAATCTTTCCCGGGGATGGCCTGAAATTGTGGTAGGGGTCTTCTGCATTGATTCGGCATTCGATGGAGTGCAGTTTCGGAAGATAGTTTTTTCCGGAAATGGGTACCCCGCCGGCGACCAATATTTGTTCACGGATCAAATCGTAATCGATGACCTGCTCGGTAATCGGGTGCTCGACCTGAATACGGGTGTTCATTTCCATAAAGTAGAAATTACGGTGTTTGTCAACCAAAAACTCAATGGTACCTGCGCCTTCGTATTTGATGAATTCCGCTGCTTTGACCGCCGCTTTTCCCATGGCATCCCGAAGCTTATCGGTCATAAATGGCGAAGGCGTTTCTTCAGTCAATTTTTGATGACGGCGCTGAATCGAACAATCGCGCTCCGACAGATGGCAGGCCTTGCCATATTGATCGCCTACAATCTGGATTTCGATATGTCTGGGCTCTTGGATGAGCTTTTCCATGTACATATCGCCATTTCCGAATGCAGCAGATGCTTCTTTAACGGCACTCTCAAAAAGCGCATCCATGTCCTCCTCTTTCATAACTGCACGCATCCCTTTTCCGCCACCCCCGGCCGTTGCCTTTATCATTACGGGATAGCCCATTTTCTTGGCCACCCTTTTAGCATCGGCACGGTCTTTCAGCAATCCGTCGGAGCCCGGAACTGTTGGTACGCCAGCTTTCTTCATGGTGGCTTTTGCCGAGGCTTTATCGCCCATTTTGTCAATATGATCGCCGGAAGCCCCAATAAATTTTATTTCGTGCTCGGCACAGATTTTCGAGAATTTGGAATTTTCGGATAAAAATCCGTAACCCGGATGTATGGCATCGGCATTGGTAATCTCTGCCGCAGCAATGATATTGGGAATTTTAAGGTACGATTCGCTACTCGCCGCAGGCCCGATGCAGACCGCCTCATCGGCAAAACGTACGTGAAGGCTCTCTTCATCGGCCTTGGAGTAGACCGCCACCGTTTTGATGCCCATTTCTTTACAGGTTCGGATGACCCGTAATGCAATTTCTCCCCTATTTGCTATAAGTATTTTCTTGAACATAGTCTTTGAAATTCCAAGCTCCAAATTCCAAATTCCAAAATACAACTTGGAATTTGGAATTTGGAATTTGAGTTTTTACTTAGGATGGATCAACCAAAAACAAAGGCTGATCAAACTCTACTGGAGAAGAATCCTCCACCAATATTTTTACGATCTTGCCCGAAATCTCGGATTCGATATCGTTGAAAAGTTTCATCGCCTCGATTACGCAAAGTACATCACCCTTTTTGATAGCGGTGCCCACCTCAACAAAAGTATCCTTGTCAGGGGATGGCTTTCGATAAAATGTGCCGATAATGGGCGATTTGATCGTGATGTATTTTGAATCATCCTCTTTTTTATCGTCTTTGGAAGTATCACTTGTGGTAACTTCCCCGGCCTGTGCAGGTTGCGAAGCCGGTTGCGTCATTTGGGGCTGCCCCATTGGAATTTGCTGGATGTAGGTTGGTTCATGATGGTCAGATTCCGCAGGACCAGTCTTAATGGTAATCTTTAGGTCATCGGTTTCTAGTTTCACCTCTCTGGCTCCTGATTTCGCTACGAATTTAATTAGGCTTTGAATTTCTTTTATATCCATGGAATTTGAATTTTATAGTGTTGGATCGGTTTTGTTCTATTTTAATTATACGCCCATGTCAAGTATATCGACCCCCAGGTAAATCCGCCGCCAAAAGCCGCAAAAACTAGATTATCTCCTTTTTTAAGCTGTTTCTCATAATCGGACAACAATAATGGCAGCGTTCCTGAAGTGGTGTTCCCGTAACGTTGAATGTTCATCATCACCTTCGAACTATCAAGGCCCATTCGGTTGGCCGTCGCGTCGATGATTCGTTTGTTGGCCTGGTGGGGCACCAACCAAGCCACGTCGGTATGGTCTAGATTGTTCTGCTGCATGATCTGCGCCGCTACGTCCGCCATATTCGAAACGGCAAACTTGAATACCGTTTTTCCGTCTTGATAAATATAATGCTTCCGGTTTTTGACTGTTTCTTCTGTGGCCGGCATCAAAGAACCACCGGCATCCATGCCCAAATATTTCCTGCCGTTGCCATCTGCCCTGAGATATTCATCCAGCAGGCCAAGGCCCTCGTGGTTCGGCTCGAAAAGTACCGCTCCGGCACCGTCGCCAAAAATAATGCACGTGGTACGGTCGGTATAGTCTATAATCGAAGACATTTTATCCGCACCGATCAGCAGCACTTTTTTATATCTGCCGGACTGAATATAGCTGGCCGCGGTCGACATCCCGAAAAGAAAACTGGAACATGCGGCCAAAAGATCGTAAGCAAAGGCATTCTCGGCCCCTATTTCGGAGGCCACGAAAGCGGCCGTCGAAGCTACCATACTGTCAGGTGTAGCTGTCGCGACGATTACCAGATCAATTTCCCCAGGGTTTATATTCTTTCTTCGGATGAGGTCTTCTGCGGCCTTAATGGCCAAGAATGAAGTTCCTTCGCCCTCTTCAGGTTTTAAAATGCGCCTTTCCTTGATTCCGGTT
>JAGXIC010000052.1 GCA_024635875.1 Pricia sp. | reverse complement strand
TCGGCAATAGGTTTGCAAAAGCCAACCAGACCGAGAACATCGCCAAAAAACTCCAAAAGAAACTCCAATTCCATTTGGCCGGCATCATTTCTACGATACCAATCGGGCCTTTGACCGCTTTATAACCCTTGGTCTTCGTGTTAAAGATGATTTTAAACTGCTTCACCTGATTGGTTAGCACATCTATCGTTTCGTTGAATCCGGCGGGTATTGCCGCGAGCAGATCATATTCATCGGTTACGGTAAGGTCGTCCCTACTCATAAAAACACCAATAACACCTTCTTCAGGAACCTTAAGATTTAACTTTTGCAATCTCCCATCCCGCATAAGACCAACTTGAATAGGGGTATTTGCCGAGGAAGATATTTTGTTGATAAACTCATTGTTAAAGTTATTGGGCTCACCATCTACCGACACGATCTCGTCGCCCGCAAGAACACCTGCCTTCTCGGCGGGGGAATCTGGCAAAACACTATCTATCACCGTTTTTTGACGGTACCCTAAAAAACTTTTTCCTTGACTGGACAGAACATCGGCAAGCGCCTCTTCTTTTATGGGAAACGTAATTTCCTGTCCATCCCGGTTTACGGTCAATTGATCTCCCAATAAAATATCGATTTGGGCATCCGTGAACTTTTTAGACTTTTTTCCATCTATGGCAACGATTTGGTCTCCCGTTTTCAATCCTATTTTTTCTCCTATGGAGTCTACGACAATACCGTACTTCAAATTATTGGCAGGTATGTAGGTATCGCCGTTAACGGCAAGCAATCCCGTATAAATAATCCAAGCGAGTAAAAAATTGACCGTCACGCCACCGAGCATAACAATTAAACGTTGCCAGGCCGGTTTACTTCGAAACTCCCATGGTTCCGGATCTTTTTTCATTTGCTCGGTATCCATACTTTCGTCGATCATACCCGCAATTTTGACATAACCACCAAGCGGGAGCCAGCCAATGCCCCATTCCGTTTCGCCTATTTTCTTTTTGAATAGTGAAAACTTCCAATCGAAGAACAAATAAAATTTTTCAACCTTGATCTTAAAATATCTCGCCGGTAAATAATGTCCGAACTCATGTAAAACCACGAGTATCGAAATGATTAGAACAAACGTGAGAATCTGAATTAGCAATTCCATTTTAATTTTTAAAATTTGAAGGCACAAAAGTACGCTTTTAACGTCGCTTAGAAAAAGAAAGTATTTTCGGCCGGCCGTTTTTAAGAAACATTTGGCAGCTAGGGGTTTAATCACTCTTGAACGCCAACCTTTACTCCCGTATCTTTGCCAAAAAGCGTATGCGCTCGTTTTTCGCCAAATACCGACTTTTCGGAATCGTATTCTTCTGCATTTGCGCAGTAATCGTTTATCTTTTCTACAACGCATTACAGCCCCAGAAATTGCTGACCATCTACCAGCCGTCCATGGTGAATCCTGAATTGGTGGATAGTACCTTGCAGTACAAGAGAAAATACCATACCGTAGCCGACTTTTCGTTGACCAATCAGAACGGCGAGACCGTTACACAGGAAACTTATAAAGATAAAATCTACATCGCCGACTTCTTCTTCACCACCTGCCCTACTATATGCCCGATTATGACCGGAAACATGGCCGATATTCAAGAACGCATCAAGAATGACGACGATGTTATGCTCCTATCGCATTCCGTGACCCCGCAGATCGATTCTGTTGCCCAACTTAAAAAGTATGCATTGGAAAAGGGGGTGGATGATTCGAAATGGAATTTGGTCACGGGGGATAAAAAGCAGATTTATGAACTGGCCAGAAAATCCTATTTGGCCGTTAAAGAGGATGGTGATGGCGGCCCTTACGACATGATTCATACCGAAAATTTTATTTTGGTCGACAAACAACGACGAATTCGCGGATTTTACGACGGAACAAAGAAGGAGGATGTTGACAAGTTAATGGGAGACTTGAAGATTTTGGAAAATTCGTATCGGAAAGGTGATGAGTAGGTAGCGGCAGTAGCAAAAATCAAGGGCCGCTTTCCATGAAATTTCCGAATTTTTCTTTTTCCCATCAATCATCCCGTTAATCCAACATTTTCCCTTAAATTTGTCTTCCTTATAATCAATCTAAATAAAGATTGTGAAACGATTTCAATGACGGCAGCACAGTTAAAAAGAGGGCAAAAGGGAATCATCAGGGAGTTTACCGATGACATCCTTCCCATAAAATTATTGGAACTGGGCTGCTTGCCAGGCAATGCCATCGAACTCGTACAAATTGCCCCCTTTAACGATCCTATCTATATCAATGTCAACGGATGCCATATCGCCATTCGCCGCGAAACGGCACTACATATCGAACTTGACATTGTTGAAGACACCCGTGTGCTATGAGCAGGCAGATCAACGTGGCCCTCATAGGCAACCCCAACACCGGTAAGACCTCTGTTTTCAACCAATTGACGGGTCTTAAACAGAAGGTCGGCAACTACCCGGGCATTACCGTCGAAAAAAAGGAAGGTATCTGTAAACTGCCGAGGGGCGTAAAGGCCCATATTCTCGATCTCCCCGGCACCTATAGCCTGAACACAACTTCTTTGGACGAGAGCGTTGCCGTCGAACTCCTACTGAACAAAAACGATAAAGACCATCCTGATGTAGCTGTCGTGATTTCCGATGTCGAGAACCTAAAGCGCAACCTTTTGCTGTTCACCCAAGTGAAGGACCTGAATATTCCTGCAATTCTGGTCGTCAATATGTCGGACCGGATGTCACGAAGGGGTATTTCTTTGGATATCGATCTCTTGGAGCAAAAACTCAATACCAAAATCGCCCTTGTAAGCACCCGAAACGGCACGGGCATCGAAAATCTAAAAAATTGTATTGCCGATTATAGGACGCTTTCCACTTCAAAAAATGTGGATGTCACTGTGATCGCCCCCGAATATTTCAAAAACCTTAAGAAAACATTTCCGAAGCAAGATCTGTACAAGTTGTGGTTGGTCATCACCCAAGACGTCAACTTTATGCGTATAGATAAAAAGCTGGTCGAGGACACTACATCTTTGTACACCAAACCAAAATCGGAACTCAAGCGCCTACAACAGAAAGAGACCATTCTCCGCTACCAGTTTATCAATGGCATTCTGAAAGAGACCTATAAAGTAGATCCGACAGCGGCAAAAGGTCTCAGGGCAACCCTTGATAAAATACTGATGCATAAAGTCTTCGGTTACGTGTTTTTCTTGATATTATTGTTGCTCATTTTTCAGGCCATATATTCGTGGAGCGAATACCCGATGGATATGATCGACGAGTTTTTTGCTGCCGCCAGTGAATGGGTAAAAGATACCTTACCGTCGGGGGCCTTTACGAATCTTATTGCCGAGGGCATTTTGGCCGGTATTGGTGGTATCGTTATATTTATTCCCCAGATCGCTTTTCTGTTCTTTTTCATTTCTCTTTTAGAGGAGACCGGTTATATGAGCCGTGTTGTGTTCTTGATGGATCGTTTAATGCGTCCTTTCGGGCTTAGCGGTAAGAGCGTGGTACCCTTGATGTCAGGTACCGCATGTGCCATTCCCGCCGTAATGGCCACCCGTACCATAGAAAACTGGAAAGAACGTTTGATTACCATCTTGGTCATCCCTTTCACCACGTGTTCCGCCCGCTTGCCGATATACCTCATTATTATTGCACTAGTTATTCCCGAAGGTACCTTTATAGGGCTTAGCTTTAAGGCGCTGACCTTGATGTTACTGTATTTGATCGGTTTCGCCACCTCTGTCCTGTCTGCCATGCTATTGAACAAGATACTGAAAATGAAGGGGCGTTCATTTTTTGTAGTGGAAATGCCGAATTACAAACTTCCCCTTTTTAAAAACGTGGCCTACACGGTTTGGGAAAAGACCAAAAGTTTTGTTTTCGGGGCCGGAAAAATCATCTTGGCCATATCGATCGTCCTTTGGTTTTTGGGTTCGAACGGATTCTCAGACGATTTCAAGAATGCCGAAAGTATCATATCCCAACGCATCGAAGCGCAGGGGTTTTCTACCTACAGCCAAAACTATATGGCCAAAAAACTTTCTGACTATAAAACGGAAAATAAGGTAAGTGTCATCGAGCAGCCGAATACCATGGGCATAAGTACGCTTCAGGATAGTTTACAAACACAGTCCGAAGTCTTGAAGGAGCGGGCAAAAAATCAGGAAATCGCGAGTTATAGATTAGAGCATTCGTATATCGGATACATGGGAAAGGCCATAGAACCAATTGTAAGGCCCCTCGGCTACGATTGGAAAATCGGTATCGCCGTACTGACCTCCTTTGCTGCCCGAGAAGTATTTGTCGGCACTTTGGCCACTATTTACAGCGTCGGTAGCGATGAGGAACAGACCATCCAAAACCGGATGGCGGCAGAAGTGAACCCCAGAACTAAAAAACCCTTGTTCAATTTGGCCTCCGGCATTTCGCTATTGCTGTTCTACGCGTTCGCTATGCAGTGCATGAGCACCCTCGCCATCGTAAAACGGGAAACAAATAGCTGGAAATGGCCCATGGGGCAATTGGTTTTTATGAGTGCTTTTGCTTATATTGTTGCTTTAGTGGCGTATCAGGCTTTGAAATAGAACGGAGCGAACAGAATAAAGAAAAAGGTGGGCAGTCTGAGTAGAAGGTCTTAAATTAAATCTTTTCACCTAAATCAAAAAAAATGGATTTTTCTCAAAACATACTGGTTTATATTATTCTAGCCGTTGCGGTGGGCTATCTGGTCAAGAAGTTTCTGTTGCCGAAATCATTGTTTGCTTCGGGAAAAGGAGGTGCTAAAGGCTGCGGACAGGATGATTGTGGGTGTCATTAAACAAATTGACGTAAGCTTTATAAGTTCCCAGCAACTCTTCCAATGGATTTAATCATATTTGAGCATTTATTTCTACCATCCTCTATTTAATCAAAATCAATCCCCCTCGGTTCCGTTAAAAAAACAATAATTCCGTACTAAAAAAATCAAAAACAGGAAGCTCTGTTCGATTGCTATAGCTTTTTTTGGGGAACAAACGCCGAAAGTATATGCCAAACCTCCGAAAAATCATTCTTATTTCATTACTGCTTTGCACCACAGCTGCGCTGCAGGCTCAAAATTTGAGCTCCGTTATCATTGATTCCATTACCAAAAAACCCGTTCCCTATGCTACAGTTCAATTGAACAACCGTGGAATGATTACCAATGAAGAGGGGCGGTTCAAATTTTCATTCGACTCGGCGATTGGGGAAAAAGATACCCTTTTTATTTCCAGCATCGGCTATGAATCCATCGGAAAACCGATTGGTGAATTTACCGATAGCGTTATTGTTTTAAGTCCAAAGGCCATTGAGCTGAAAGAGGTCATCGTTTCGAATAAGGACTATACACCTAGAGAGATCATTGAAATGGTCGAGGATAATATCGAGAAAAACTACTATACGGATTTCACCAAAAAACGGGTTTTCTTACGCGAAACCTACCAGAACGAGGTTCTAAAGACCGATTACGAACTCAAGGAATCTACGATACCTGCTTTCAACGAAAGTTTTCTGGACAATGTTATCAGCTCTTTCCCCAAGCAAAACACCTATTATACCGAAATGCTGGGCGACCTATATGGCAACGACGACGCCGACGAGCAAAAATTGGACTTGATCAAGGCGTCCGAAATGTACGATAAGGACAAAAATCTTGATGTGGAAAAATTGGAGGAGAAATTCAATCAAATCGTAAAGGAAAATATTAAGTCCGATTCCTACTTTAAAATTAAGTCCGGCTGGTTTTTTGGTACTAAAATCGATGCCGACGAGATGGGGGACCTTTTAAAGGAAGATATAGATTCCACCGATGTGGCCGTCCTAAATAAAAGGTTGGAGGAAGAAAGGAAACAACGGGAAGACCGCCGAAAGTCTTTTTCAGGCTTTAAAAGACGAACCTTGGGAAACCTGTTCGAAAACCTTCCGATTTTCAACGATACCGATTATAACGTTATTTTTAGGCCCGGGAGGTACGATCTCACGCTAAAAAATTTCACCTATCTCGGCGACCAAGCGGTCTATGTGATCGATTTTGTACCCGACGGCTCCCCCGAATATAAGGGACAGCTTTTTATCAACGCCGACGATTTTGCCCTAATCCGTATGGATTTCGAAAACACCGAAGCTTTGCGGGACTTTAATCTGCTCGGTGTTTCTATTAACGAATATCTGGCCAAAGGCAGTATTCTGTTCGCTAAAGGCACCGACGAAAAATACCATTTGCGGTACTATGACATTATTAAGGGGGTACGGGCCGGTGTCAAAAGGCCACTAAAGATTATAGAAAAGAACAAAAACGTAAAAGGCCGAAGAAAACAGAACGAGCTATCGATGAAGGTTGATGCAGCCTTCGGCAATGTCAACCGTTACGAACTGGTCGTCTTCGATGAAGAACCGATCAATGAGGAACAATTCGATTATTTCAAGGTAAAAAACGAAGTGCTACCAACATATATGCCCAATTACGACCCTGAATTTTGGAAAGGCTATAACATTATGGAACCCAATCAGGCGATCAAAGCGTTTACTTCGGAGGCGGAACTTGTAGATTGAGGCACCACAGGATTTTTTATCACAATAAAATAAGATCAACCTCTTGGTCGCACGACTAGGGTTAACTCAAGTATGAATTGACACTAAAAGTACCGCCCAATAAACTGATACAACAAGAGGCTCCACCCCATTACCAATAGCAACCCGCCTAAAGGGGTAATAGGCCCAAGAAATTTCCACTTTTTTTCTTTGCTGGCACTCAACGTAAGTCCGTAAATACTGAATGAAAATAGGAACGTACCGATTACAAAAAAGTAGACCATATATTTCTGCGGGGGAGTATCCAAATTAAAATTGAAACCTAGCATAATCAACACGATGGCGTGGTACATCTGATACTTGACCCCGGTCTCGAAGCTTTTCAGCTGCTCTTCCGAAAAAGACTTTTTAAGGGCGTGTGCGCCGAAGGCACCGAAAATCACGGCCAGAAGGCCGAATATTGCGCCAACGGATTGGGCGATTAAAACCATGTTTCGTTATTTCTAAACTGCGAGCTTACTTGCCGCTAGGCAAGCAAGCGTGGCAATCAGTTAAGCGTTCTAAAGTGCTCAACAGATTGCCACATCTCTCGCCTGACGGCTCGTTCCTCGCAATTGTCGTTGTAATAAAATTTCTTGACCGCTATTCTGCGATTTATCACGCCTGTTCGTCATAAAAAAACTGCTCCTTCACAATTTTACCATCCTGAACCTGATAAACGGCAATTTCTTCCATTTTTGAGCGTTGGCCCGACGGTTTGTGCGTGGTTTCCATCGTAAAAACGCACGAAAACCAGTTGTCGGCGATAATTGGGTCGGAAGCCATGCTACTATGCACCTCGAAATTTTCTTGCCACCACTCCCCTTTCTTCTTGATGCCCTCAAAACCTTCGACATAGGCACCTTCGGCCTTTCCGTCATTTTCAATACTTACGATTTTTGGACTGTACAATTCCTTGTAGGGCCTTTCAAAATCCCCTTGATTGCACCAATCCACTAGTTTTTTAGCAATTTCCTTTGTTTCCATAGGATATGTCTTTATTGATTAGATCAACAAATTACAATACATCGCTTTGGAAAGCAACAGTTTAAGAAAACTTATTAGCTCTTTAACGTAGCGTAGTGCCAAAACCGGAACGTATCTGATAGGTGAAGTAAAAAACCGTGAAATGGTATCCTATTTAATGGGTACTGATATGGACTGGTCCGAAGTAAGCTCGAACGCACAATCCTCGAAACTTGGCGGACCAAAAGTTTTCATCTTCCCTATAGAAAATCCTAAGGGCTCCTTTGGAATTCCTAGCATGTTCGTATCGAGCTTATCATTGCCGTTCTCATCATGAAACACGGCTACAGCATACGTACCTTTTGGTAAGTCTTTGATAACGATCTTCGTGCTTCCCTTTTGACTGGGCGCACTATCGGCCTTAAAAACCTTATCAAATTTTAGCCAATTTTCCTCGGTGTCGTAAACTGCCACACTAACCTTCCCATCGTTCGATGTAACATTCTCAGCGGTAACCGTAAGATCGAATTGTGCCATTGTAAATATGGGAAGTAAAAGAATGAGCGAAAATAATTTCATGCCCTTGGTATTTTTTGAAGTTCAGATGTATCCGATACTCAAAATACATACCAAAATTAATTTGGACTCTCGGGAATTCTATCCACTAAAAACTGGTATATGTTTTGGGTTTCGGTCGAATCGGCAAAATTAAGGTATAGTTTGAGGGAATCTTGATACGTTACCGCAATTTTTTGATTCGAAAAATTATCGACGAATACGTAAACTTTTTTATCGGTAAGCGAATCTTTGAATTCCCTATAAATGCCCTTGCCCTTTTCTTGGGCCGAAAAACCGTTGAGACGTTCCATTGGCGGAATCTTTTCTACGAACCTGACACTATCAAGTTCCGAATACTTCAGGTTTTCATAGTAGAATCCGGAAAGGATTTTCATTTCCTTCGCGTCTGATGAAGTCCAGTTTTTGTAATGCATGACGAACGCCAATGAGCAAACGATAACGGTCACTACCGCCAATATATTCCACAGCCAAAATCGCTTTTTCAAATTAAAACTTTTTTGTCATTCCCGTACCTCGTCTGAGCTCGGCACAAATTTCGGCGGAAATCTGTTAACTAACTGGTCACACCGTTACATTCTATTCGGCCTTACTACTCAAACTATCCAGACCGGAATATATTGTTTTGTGCCGAATGTTTTTGTAGCATAAAGATAAAAAAAAGAGCTACGGTATCTACCGCAGCTCTTATTTAGAAAATATTGATGCCTACAAGACAATTTAATCGAACCTGTCAAGATTCATTACCTTGGTCCACGCCGCTACAAAATCTTTAACGAATTTTTCTTGGGAATCATTGGTAGCATAAGCCTCAGCTACCGCCCTTAATTCGGAATTCGAACCAAAGATAAGGTCAACGCGGGTTCCTGCCCATTTGACCTCGTTCGTTTTACGATCACGGCCGGCAAATACCTGTTCCGAATCGGAGGTCTTTTCCCATTTTGTACCCATATCGGTCAGGCTCACAAAGAAATCGTTGGTCAACGCCCCCTTGTTCTGGGTGAAAACACCGTGTTGTGATTGTTTGTGATTGGCATCAAGCGCGCGAATGCCGCCTACCAAAACTGTCATTTCGGGAATGGTCAATGTCAGTAATTGAGCCCGATCGATGAGCATTTCTTCCGCGGATATGTCATGCGTCGTCTTATCAAAATTTCGGAACCCGTCCGCTTTTGGTTCTAAGACCTCGAAAGCTTCTACGTCGGTCTGCTCTTGGGAGGCATCGGTACGGCCCGGTCTGAATGGTACTTTAATGTCATGGCCCGCATTTTTGGAGCCCTGTTCGACACCTGCGCATCCGCCCAAGACAATAAGATCGGAAAGTGATACTTTTTTATTACCGGATTGGTTACTGTTAAACTCATTTTGGATTCTTCCGAGCGTATCCAGAACATTAGCCAACCGCTGCGGTTCGTTTGCCTCCCAATCCTTTTGCGGAGCAAGACGGATGCGGGCGCCGTTGGCACCGCCGCGTTTGTCGGAATCGCGATAGGTCGAAGCGGAGGCCCAAGCGGTAAATACCAAATCGGCTACCGATAGACCGGAAGCCAAAATATTGGCCTTTAATGCCCTGATATCTTCATCATTTATCAGTTCGTGGTCAACGGCCGGCACCGGGTCTTGCCAGATCAGTTCTTCTTGAGGTACTTCCGGACCCAAATACCGCGACGTTGGCCCCATATCACGGTGGGTCAATTTGTACCAGGCTTTCGAGTACGCTTCTGCGAACTCCTTCGGATTTTCATAAAAATGCCTTGATATTTTCTCGTATTCCGGATCCATTTTCAAAGAGAGATCCGTGGTGAGCATAAAAGGGGCATGTTTTTTGTTCGGGTCGTGGGCATCGGGCACTGTACCGGCACCGCCGTCGTTTACGGGTTTCCACTGATGTGCCCCAGCGGGACTAGTGGTTAGCTCCCATTCGTAGCCAAAAAGATTCTCGAAATAGGTATGGCTCCACTGGGTCGGGGTATTTGTCCATGCGCCTTCCAGACCACTGGTAATGGTATCGCCGGCATTTCCTGTGCCATAGGAATTTTTCCATCCAAAGCCCATTTCCTCGATTTCGGCACCGGCAGGTTCTGCACCAACGTATTCCGCAGGGTCGGCCGCACCATGGGTCTTTCCGAAAGTATGTCCCCCGGCAATCAAGGCTACTGTTTCGTAATCGTTCATGGCCATTCTCCCAAAAGTTTCTCTGGTATCACGGGCAGCGGCCACAGGATCTGGTATGCCATTAGGCCCTTCCGGATTTACATCAATCAATCCCATATCGATGCCCCCAAAGGTTGTTCAAGCTGGCGATCACCGGAATAACGTGCATCATTTCCCATCCATTCCGTTTCCGAACCCCAGTAGATATCATCTTCAGGCTGCCAAACATCGACACGACCTCCGGCGAAACCATACATTTCCAATCCCATTGATTCATGGGCGCAATTCCCGGCTAGCACCATAAGGTCGGCCCATGAGATTTTTTTACCGTATTTCTGTTTTATCGGCCACAACAATAACCGAGCTTTATCTAAACTCGCATTATCGGGCCAGCTGTTCAGGGGTGCAAAACGTTGAGAGCCTGAACTGGCACCGCCACGACCATCGGAAATACGATAGGTACCGGCACTGTGCCATGCCATACGGATGAAAAACGGACCATAATGCCCGTAATCCGCGGGCCACCAATCCTGAGAATCGGTCATCAATTCGTACAGATCTTGTTTTATAGCCTTTAGGTCAAGGGACTTAAATTCCTTGGCATAATCAAAATCGGCATCCATAGGGTTGGATTGTGGCGCGTGCTGACGAAGAATGTTCGTTTTCAGCTGGTTCGGCCACCAATCACGGTTACCGGTACCTCCACCTGCCACTTGATGATTTTCACCGCCCATGAATGGGCATTTGGCACTCGATTCGTTGACATCCCAAACCTTTCCATTTTCCGATGTATTTTTTTTATCCGTACTCATAATATTGTGTTTTAGCGTTTCATAAAGGCAATAAGCAATTTATTTTACTCGTTTAAAAGTAATCAAAACAAGGTGAACCACATAGGCTGTCCATATTAAAATGTTATTAAATGATAGCTTATACCTATTCAAATAGAATGAATTGCCAATCCAGGTAACAAATATTAATTCCTAACAATTTTTAGGTAATTTCTTACGTTCTAGGAACCTCCGTTAAGTAGGAATCATTGTATTTTCGCTAACCAAACCGACATCAAATTGGAAACATTATCATTTAATTTCCCCATAAAAGATTCTCCTGCAAACGTTACGATTTTAGACAGGGAAATGAACTTTATTGGCTACTCGCAAGCATGGCAGCAGGATTTTTCCCCAAATCAAGATTCCATTGTCGGTAAATCGTATTACGATATACTTCCCGATACACCCGACGAACTCATTAAAATACACACCGACTGCCTTACGGGAAAATCAAACTGGAACGAGGGGAAGAAATTCACCTACCCGAACGGTACCGTTCAATGGCTGAAATGGAAAATAAATCCTTGGAAGGATGAAAACGGAGAAGTTGGGGGACTCATCATGGTACAAGAAGACATAACCGAGGCCAAACGTAGGGAAGAGCTATTAAAAAAGGCGGAACAAGTGGCGCGCATTGGGGGCTGGGAAATAGATATGGCCACCAGTAAAATGTATTGGACCGAAGTCACCAAAGAAATACATGAAGTGCCTGAAATGTATGTGCCCAATTTAGAAGATACGATCAATTTCTACAAAGAAGGTGAGCACCGCAAAGAAATTACGCGCTTGGTAGGTGAAGCCATGACGGACTGTACACCTTGGGATACCGAACTCGTTGTTGTGACCGCAAAAGGTAAAGAGGTATGGGTAAGGGTCAAAGGCGAAGTTGAAATTACCCATGGCGAATGCGTTCGTGTTTATGGTACTTTTCAAGATATCGATGAAAAAAAGAAATTTGCCTTACACTCCCAGGCAGTGACCGAAAAATTAGCAGTCGCTACTTTGGGAGCGAACTTCGGTATTTTCGATTTGGACCTCGTTGATAAGAAATTGGCATGGGACGATAGTATGTATCGTCTGTACGGTGTGGATAAAAATGACTTTTTGGGGGAATACGAGGCATGGCGGTCAGGTGTACATCCTGACGATATAGAACATAGTGAACAAGAAATCACGAAAGCTGTGTCAGGGGAGAAAGAGTTCGAAACCGAATTTCGGGTAATCTGGCCCAACGGTGAAATCCGTCATATAGGTGCCATAGCTGTAACCGTAAGGGATGCCGAAGGAAAAGCGATCAAAATGATCGGCACCAATTGGGACATTACCGATTTGAAGACCACCCAAATGAGGCTGAAAAAAAGTGAGGAATCTTTTCAGGGCGCTTTTGAAAACTCAAATATTGGTATGGCTTTGGTCGGTCTGGAAGGCAAATGGATAAAAGTTAACCAAAGTATCTGCAACAGTCTGGGCTACTCGGAGAATGATCTCATGCAGATGACTTTTCAGGATATCACCCACCCCGACGATCTTGATAAAGACCTTGCGCTATTGAACGAATTGGTGCTAGGCAAGAGGGAAAGCTATCAAATCGAAAAACGCTACTACCATAAAAACGGACAGGTAGTAAATGTTATCTTATCGGTAACGGGCGTACGAAAAATCAATGGAGAGCTATCTCACTTTATTTCCCAAATTTTGGATATTTCCTCACGTATAAATGCGGAAAATAGGTTGACCCGATTGGTAGAAGTTACCACCGAACAAAACGATAGTCTACTGAATTTCGCCCATATCGTTTCGCATAACCTACGCTCCCATTCCAGCAACCTTTCGATGCTATCGGGGTTTTTAAGTACAGAGGAAAATGAAGGTGAGCGAAAACATTTAGTGAACATGCTACGTGACGCTTCCGAAAGCCTCAACGAAACCGTTATGCATCTGAACGAGGTGGTACAGATAAAGGTTGATGCCCTGGACAAGATGAAGCATGTAAACCTTTACAGTACCATCAAGAACGTCGAAAAAAATCTGGGTCTTTTATTACAAGAAAAAAATGCGATTTGCCATATAAATATCGATAAAAAATTAAATATCAAGGCAATATCGGCATATTTGGATAGTATTTTTCTGAATCTTTTTACGAATGCCATTAAGTATAGCTCACCCGAAAGGTCTCTTATTATAAATATAACTTCCGAAGAAAAAGGTGGCAAACTCGTCCTCACTTTTTCGGATAACGGTCTCGGTATCGATCTAGATAGGCATGGCGAGAAACTTTTCGGCATGTATAAGACCTTTCATCGTAATAAGGATGCCAAAGGCATAGGTCTGTTTATAACAAAAAACCAAATCGAGGCGATGAACGGAAAAATAGAAGTGAAGAGCACCGTGAACGTCGGTACCACCTTTATATTGTACTTTGAGACTAAGGACACCTAAATAAAAACTGATCTAATTGTTGTAAAGAAAAATCTAAACATGAAAAAAATTAAAACCGCCTGTATCATTGACGATGACCCAATTTTCATCTACGGTACAAAGCGCCTTATGGCAGAGGTCGACTTTTGTGAAACCTTCTTGATATTTGAAAATGGCCAAGACGCTATAGAAGGACTTAACGAAATTACCGCTAGCGGCGAAAAACTTCCGTCCTTTATATTTTTAGACTTGAACATGCCCGTAATGAACGGATGGGAGTTTTTGGAGGATTTTGTGAAAATTCCCAATCATAATAGGGAAAAGGTGACCATCTTCATCATCAGTTCTTCGATAGATCCCCGAGATCTCGAACGCATAAAAAGTTACAAAGTGGTGAACAATTATATTCTCAAGCCTATTTCGACGGATGATCTGCGCAGTGTTCTTGAAAATGCTTTTTAAATTATGCCCATTATTTTTGTAACGCATTCACACTTTACTTTGCAAAAAGCGAATTGTGATTTTTTCAACGGTTAAATGAGACGATAAATGAAAAAACATGTTCAAGCCTGTATTATCGATGACGATGCCATTGCTGTTTTTGGTCTTAAAAGGGCTATGGCAATTATTGGTTTCACTACAGATGTATTGATATACGAGAACGGGCTTGACGCTCTGGAAAATTTCGCACAGCGAATAAAAGATGGCTCGGAAATACCTTCCTTACTCTTTATCGACATTAATATGCCCGTGATGGGAGGTTGGGATTTTATGGAGGAATTCACTAAGGTATTGCCCTACAAAAAGAATATGCCGAAGATTTTTATAATGACCTCGTCCATCGACCTGAGGGATATGGAAAAGGCCACAGCCTATGGTCTTGAATCCAATTATTTAATCAAACCGGTTTCTGCGGATGTTTTGGAGGGGATTGTGGGTTAGGAACATAACATTGCGAGCGCAGCACGGCAATCTGTTGAGTATTCTAGAATGTTGAACAGTTTGCCGCGCCCAATTGCACTTCGTGCTTTTGGCTCGCAATTACTGCCGCTAGTCAAGCTTTCCCGGGGTAAAATCCTGGGGAGCAATCTGTGGTTCTTTAGTGGTTCCCGAATCGCCTGAATCATTATAAATCGTCCATTCGCTAAAAGTATAATTCGGATTTCCTTCGATTATGCCTGTGTTTCGTACGGCCCTGCCATCCTCAAATTCGTGATTGGTGCCGGTACCATCCTCACCAATAACCCCAAATACATCGACGACCGTTCCGAACGGGTCGACAAGCTCGAAATTATCATCACCGTTAGAATCTGCGGGACTGTTTTTGCCGACGGCCAAGTCAGGTGCGAAGCCATAGACCGTTTCAAACTCGGTGGCGTTGGGCGATATGGCGAGCGCACTTTCGGCACCGATCGTAAAATCGGAGAGGTCGACGGTCGAGCTGATTTCGGTGTTGGCATTCGTGTAGCGACGTAGCGTCCATCCTTTCAAATCCAAGGGTTCTTTTGCCGAATTGTACAATTCTACAAAACGTGCGGCTAAGTTATTGTCGGGATCGGCCAGTTCGGAAATGAAAATAGTGTTGGATGTGAATTCATCGATCAGTTCCGCACAACGCCCTTTGTTGAAATCAATATCCTCTAAACTACGGATAGCCAGCCGGTAGTTGTCATTTTCGCGCAGCAATATGCCAGTGATGCTTCCGTTGCCTTCGGGAAGCAGTTCGGCCTGAAAATCGGAAAAACCACTGTTGAGCAAGATGAGCGTATTATCGCTGCAGTCGGTCAACGTGCGCTCGGTCTCTTCGCGTTCTACGGCAAAGCTTTGGCCCAGTTCGGTCTCGGACAATTCAAATCCATCAAGCCGAACAAGGGTATTCGTAAGGTTTTTTGGGATATCTGGAAAGGATATAAGACTGGGTTCGATCTCTGTCTTTTCGTCGCAGGCCACGAAAATATGCTTGTCGACTACCGTGGAAGGTAATCTGCCAACAGATTTATTTCCGAAGGAAGTGAAAACACCGCCGATCTTGAATACGTCTTTGCTTTTTCCCAAATACAAACCTTTCAGGTGGACATAAATCTTGCTGCCGATCGGATAGAACAAATGCGCATCTCTTAAGTCGATCTCTATCTCAAAACCTTCTATTGGATTCACCGGACTATCCTGAAAATGCAGTACGCTAAAAAAATTGCCGGCCTCGTCCGAGGAATTTACAAAGCCTTCAATAATCAGGTCTTGTTGAATTTGGAAGGTTTGGTCTACATAAAGGTTTTTGACTTCCGCGTAAGTGGTATTGGCCGTCAGTTCTGTGGCACATTCAGTGGGCAGGGGGTCGAAAGTGCGGGATTTGGTGCACGAAAATAGCAATGTCAACCCGACCAGAACAACAATACGGCGTCCGAAAACTATTCTCAAATGTGCTATTATTTCCATTTGTAGGTATTAAAAGCTATACGCCAAGTTCAAAAAATAGGTCCTCCCGTAGCCGTACCAATATTTTGGGGCGAAGGAGGGCGTTCCACTGAGATTATCCTGTTTTAGCTGTCCGTAATTGCCATTTCTGCTTTGCTCGTACCCGCCGGTTCGGAACACGGTGTCGAACAGGTTGTTAACACTGGCGAAAATACTGATGTACTTGCCTTTTTTGAGCCATGACTTTCCTCCTACCAGATTTAGCAAGTAGAAATTATCCAAGGGGTTTTGGCCCAATAGCTTGTTTACATTTTCTTCCGTTGCCTCGGGAAAAGCTTGTCCCGTTTCAGGGTCGAGATAAAAACTTCGCGTTCTGGTAATGGCAGAAATACCGGCGTAGTTGTCGGCCAAATAATTGGCGGTCATACTAACCCACCAATACTTCGGGTCACGATATTCAATGCCTACGGCATAGGCCTGTTGCGGGCCCTGTGACAATCTCAAATCTTTAATATCGGCAATGCCGAGGTCGCTATTGCCATCCAAATTAATCAGGTCTTCTTCCCGACCGGCGGTATCGAAGTTTATGGTGAGGTTTGGATTACTGGCATATAGATACTTTGCAACTGCGGCCACTCCAGTCAATTTTACCGAGGAAGATACTTGATATTCCAATCCGAGTTCGGTGCCCATATGCAGCTTATCGAGATCGGTAAGTACCTCTTGAACAAAATCGGAACCCACACCGGTATCGACGAAGAAGAAATTGATATCGGTAGTAT
>JAGXIC010000051.1 GCA_024635875.1 Pricia sp. | reverse complement strand
CTCATATACCTCATCGGAAATCTTGGTGGTAGGCCGCGAATCGATTTCATGCCCTTTCGAGGCCAAAAAATCTACCGCCCTGTCCAAAGAAATATTGAATTCCTTTAGGACTTTGTTAAGCCTTATTTTTGCAATGTCTGCCATAAATACTGTTCTCCTTAATCCTTATAATCGCTGCTAATATATAGCTAATCTTCCAATTCTTCCTTGAGTATACGTACAACCTCAGCAATGGTCTCTTCTTCAAGGTCGGTGCGCTTTACCAAATCGGCTGGGTCTTGTTCAATAATACTACGTGCGGTATCGAGACCGATTTTCTTGAATTCCTCTATGATCCAGGCATCGATTTCGTCCCTAAATTCTGTCAATTCCACATCTTCTTCGACGCCTTCTCGGAATACATCTATCTCATAACCTGTCAATTGGCCCGCCAGACGAATATTATGTCCGCCTCGACCGATGGCCTTAGAGACCTCTTCCGGCCTTAAATAGACCTGAGCGGTCATATTTTCATCGTTCAGCTTTACGCTAGTGACCCGTGCGGGGCTCAATGCCCTGGTAACCATCAGCTGTGGATTGGCCGTCCAGTTGATGACATCGATGTTTTCATTGCCCAGTTCGCGTACGATACCGTGTATTCGAGAACCTTTCATGCCTACACAGGCACCCACAGGGTCTATGCGGTCATCGTAGGAATCAACGGCAACCTTGGCTTTTTCACCGGGAATACGTACTACTTTTTTTACGGTGATCAGTCCGTCATAAACTTCGGGAATTTCCTGGAAAAATAGTTGTTCCAAGAATTTTGGGGATGCCCTTGACATGATGATCGTCGGCTTGGTTCCCTTTAGTTCGACCGTTTCTATGATACCGCGTACATTGTCTCCCTTCCTGAAAAAGTCCGAAGGAATCTGTCTGTCTTTTGGAAGGATGATTTCATTACCCTCGTCATCCAACAAAATAATAGCTTTATGACGGATATGATGCACCTCGGCGGTGTATATCTCCCCTTCAAGATCTTTGAAATGCTTGTAAATGGTGGTATTGTCGTGTTCGTGAATTTTGGAAATCAGGTTCTGGCGTAGGGCCAATATCGCTCGTCGCCCCAGATTTATCAATTTTACTTCTTCGGATACATCTTCGCCCACTTCAAAATCAGGTTCGATCTTACGGGCTTCCGAAAGCGAGATTTCTTCATTGGGCTCCTCTACTTCCCCGTCGAGCACTACGATCCGATTCCTCCAGATTTCCAAATCCCCTTTATCGGGATTGATAATGATATCGAAGTTATCGTCAGACCCGAATTTCTTTTTAAGGGCGCTACGGAATACATCCTCTAAAATCGCCATTAACGTAACCCTGTCTATAAATTTATCGTCCTTGAATTCCGAAAACGACTCAATTAGTGCAATATTTTCCATTAGGCTATTAGCGTTAAATTGTTACTATAACTTTTGCTTCCTGAATATCGGAAAAATTGATTTCCGCTTCTTTTTGGACCGTTACCTTTCCTTTTCCGATGGGTTTCGGCTCCCTCGTTTTCCATTCCAATACGATGCCGTCATCGGTGGTTGCGGTCAAATTTCCTTCATAAGTATCCGAAGCCGTCCTGACCTTCAGTTTTCGGCCAATGTTCTTGGGATACTGTCGGGCCATGATCAGGGGCGATGTCGCTCCTGCGGAGGTTACTTCAAGGGAAAAATCATATACTTCCCGATCTAGATTATGTTCGATGGCCCTGCTGACCTTCATGCAATCTTCCAAGTTGACCCCCGAATCACCATCCAGTACTACTTTGATCGAATTGTCGGTGGATACCGAAAAATCGATTAAAAATAAGGAGGTATCGTCGTTTAAGGCTTCCTCTAAAAGTGTTTTTACCTTATCCTTGAACATAATATACTGGTTTCAAAGAATATTGACTGCATCTCGCTCGCCCAAGCTTTCCCTGAATGAATCTTCAGATTATAAAGCCGCACGAAAGTCCCGGAAATAAAAAAGAGGACTACATTGTCCCCCTCATGAATACTTTCGATATTCTTTCAGTGGCGCAAATATACAAATTATTTGGTTTCCACAATAACCTAATATATATATCGTTGCTATTGAAGTATTCTCGAGTTTGTGTCGTACAATAGTTGAACTAGAAATTATCGTAATTTCGAGATGCGAATCAACCACCAACCCAGCCTACCATGGAAATACTATCTTCTTACAACCTGATTATCGGGGCCTCGGTAATCGTCATTCTCTCTTTTTGGTTCAACGGCATATCCAAAAAAACCAATATCCCTTCTGTATTGATGCTCATCGTTTTGGGTATCGGACTACAGTTCGGCCTCAAATATTTTATGGGCGGGGAGGTCGATTTCGAAAAAAACTTGCGGGGAACCTTAGAAATTATAGGTACGGTAGGGCTGATTATGATCGTACTCGAAGCGGCCCTCGAACTCGAACTGAAAAGCGAAAAATTAATACCCATTTTGAAGTCCATGGCCATAGCTTTGATCGGACTCATCGCCTCGGCCTGGGTAGCTGCGCTTATTATGTACCAGTTTGTCGAAGGGATGACCATGCAATCGGCCTGGTTGTACGCAACGCCGTTATCGATACTTTCGAGTGCCATAATTATACCCAGTGTCAGCGCACTTCGGGAGGGTAAAAAGGAGTTCCATATCTATGAAAGCACCTTTTCCGATATCATGGGCATAATGATGTTCTATTTTCTTTCTTGGGGTTTGGATCCTGAAACGGATACGGGGGCCGTTGGCTTTACTGGAAATATCGCCTTGACCATTATAATTGCTATCGTGGCCAGTTACGCACTGGTGCTCATTTTTCAACGGATCAAAAGTCAGGCAAAACAGTTTCTGCTGATTGCCGTATTACTTTTGCTGTACGCCATCGGAAAAAAGATGCACCTATCGTCGTTGATCATTATTCTGGTATTCGGACTGGTCATCGCCAACGTAAAGCTGTTTTTTCCCGGTAAGGCGAAAGTGTTTTTGGAAAAGAAAAAAATGAAACAGGTCTATCACGAGCTACACATCATTACCATGGAAACGGCCTTCGTCGTACGTACCTTTTTCTTTGTCATCTTCGGTATTACCATTGTGCTCAGCTCTTTACTGAGCATGAACGTCGCCATGGTCAGTATATTGATTATCGCATCCATTTATGTTATCCGATTTTTACTATTGCGTGTTTTTATCGGGAAGGATATTATGCCCCAAGTGTTTATAGCCCCAAGGGGATTGATTACCATATTGCTATTTTACGCGATACCGGTCGAGGCCGAAATCACAGGTTTCGAATCCGGCATCCTATTATTTGTAATCATTGCGACAAGTTTAGTCATGACCGGGGCGATGATCCGCGACAAGAAGAAGATAGGTACGATACTCGATGGAATCGACGGGGAGCTGGAGGCGCGTACTGAAGCGGAGGATGCTTTAAGGGCTACTAATTCGGATGGCGAAATCAAAGAAACGGCCGAAGAAAGCCTTGGCCAGTTACATGAAAAGGAACGGGTTCAGGAAAATTCGGAAGCTGAAATCGTAGGGTCAACTGTGGAAGGACCGAAAACAGAACTAGAGAGAGGGATGCCTGCGAAAGACTTGGAAGAATCCGAAAAGAAAAGTTTTTTGGATGAGCTCTCCGAGGCTAAGAAGGAAACGACGGAATAGATTGCGATTGGGTCGCCTTGGTACGCCAGTTATGTCTATAGCCCATATGTAAAGCAAAAACTGAAAAATAGTCCTGAATCGGCAAGTTCGTCCTGATCTCGCCATCAAAACCGGTACCCTCAAATTCCGTACTGAACGGATGTTCTTCACGAACTACCCGTTACAATCAATCTAATTCGCATGGAAGTCGCGTGCCCGGGAAAGGTACAAACGATCCAATAATCCCCGGCATCGGTCGGTACTTCAAAATATATCTTTTGGGATGCCCCCGGTTGTAAAATACCGGTATGTACGATGACCAGATCGGTTTCGGGCACGTAGTTGTAATCGGCGCCATCAAGCCCCATCCGTAAGGCCATTTCGGCCACTTTGTCGACGGAGGCCGTTCCTTTTTCCGTCACTACGAGGTTGTGGAGCATGTCATCATTATTATTGAAGGTCAATTCTATTTTTTTACCGCCTTCGAGGGTCAGTTCTTCGATGTCGTACTTCAGTCCGGGTTTGGTGCCTATTACGACCTGTTCGTCAAAACCGTCAGGCCAGGTCAACGGCATTTCGTTTACCCGTTTTTGCTGAACGATACCTTTGGCCGTATCGGATGTATTTTCCATGGATGGGGATTTCAATTTCCCGCCCGGCACTTCGTTCAAGGTATAATAGCCGGTGTCGTGCACTAAGTTTTCCCCTTGGCTGGATTTTATATCGCCCATTTTAAACTGATGGATAAAGCCCAAACGCATACCATGCACGGTCAACCTGACGGTACGTCCATCTTCGGATACTTCCGCCTTTTCTATCATCCCCTTTTGTTGGTCAACGATCGGGCTACCATAATTATAGTGGTATTTGTAATTGAAAGTGGTCATTTGATAGCTAGATGGATCTTCGGCAACGGATTTGTTGACCGGTTTGGTAAACTCGAGCTCAAAACCGTCGTCCTTGGCTTTCAAGGTCTTGACCTCGAAGGGCGTTTTTCCGGTCCAAACCAGACGTTGTAACCCGAACAGTTCTTTACCGGTCGAACCCCATCCGCGAATTGTCATCCCGACGAACATGCTATTATCACTGCCCCAGACCATACGAAGAATACCCGAAGAAAATCCTTCCACAAAGGGAAAGACCGCCCCTTGGTACACGCCGTTCACTTTTTCCATACAGACCCTGGTAATGATGCTATGGCCTTGATCCCCCACAAATAGTTGTCCTTCGAAAGGCCCGAATTTACCCCCTGAAGTATCATAGATGAGGTCAGAAGTGGCAATGCCCAAGATGGTATGTGGAAACCAAATGGCCGGTGCTTTTAAGGCAGGCACTTTTTTCGCATATTCGTAAAGACTGAGCCCTGATTCACGCTCGATGTCTTCCATTTTTAGCGTCAAGGGAGAGTTCGGTTCCCCGCTCCATACCAAGCCCTCGGGATTACCTGCAAAATCGCCTTTTTCCAAATGGGTCATGCGACCCGATCCCACCCAATCCCCTTGATTTTCGGTATAAAAAACCTCATCATCGCTATTGATCTGAAAACCCGAGGGAGACCGCAGTCCGGTCGCAATGGGCGTCATTTCCCCTTCCGGGGTAATCTCTATGAGCCAACCCCGCCATTTGGACAAACTTGCCCCGTGATCGATCCATGAAAGGTTCAAGGTAAGCAACATATTGCCGTTCTTTAAGAACTTTGGCCCATAGGAATACTCGTGGTAATTGCCCGATAACGGCCATGAATAGACGGTCTTGTAGACATCGGCCTTTTTGTCGTTGTCGGTATCTTCCAAACGGGTCAATTCGCCGCGTTGCGCCGTATAGAAACCACCATCGCGGAAAGCGAGACCTAGGGGTTCATGCAGCCCTTGGGCATATCTGTCGTAAGTGGGATTTTTGGAGTAGGGTCTGTCGATCAACCATACCTCCCCATGTCGCGTGGAAACGCCCAATCGGTCATCGTCGGTAAGGGCAAGTCCGCCTACTTCAAGCTCGATATCATCAGGTATCGGCACATCGACTATTTTGTAATATTCAGCCTCTTTTTGGGCGGTGGCGGAGGGTTTTTGGGCAGATAATCCTATACTTATAAGTAATAGGATGATGAATGTCATAATAGTAATGAAGATTTTCATGCGAATTTTTTTACCAAGTTATCGAATAATCAAGGGTGTGATCGCCTTCTGGAATATTGACGATCAATTGATTGTTCCCGTTGTTTTTTCGTATTTCTGGTTTTAAGGCGGCATCCTGCGAAAAGTTTATAAAATAGCTTTCGTCATTCACGATAAATGTACCGTCGGGCAATTTGGTGATATGGGTACCTTCGGCTATTTTATGGATTATGGGCGTTGCTCCGTTTAAAGTTATCGTCCGGTTTAGGGAACGCATGTCTTCGGAAGGTGTCAGTTTATCTGAAATAGCCGTATTTCCTTTCTTATAGTTAAAAGAAGGTAGGCCATTGGAATCCAGCGTATATCCTTTGGATTTAAAGTCGTTAAAACCGGAAACATCTTCGGGCCATGGTGCATTTTCCTCCGACAACGAGGCAAATTCGGGATTTCCATGGAAGGATACCGTAAACCCCGCCGGTAGGCCCAGCTGTTTTTCTCCCCGGTTCAACCACATTTCGGTAGCGTCGAAGAAATTGCCGTTCCAAACTTGCAACAAGGCCCCGTTAACCAAATCGTAGGCGTAGTGGATGCCCTGCGGCGTACCCACGGAAATACAATGGGTGCGTTTTTTGCCGTCGTGCATCCAAAAGCTTCGTTGCAGTTCAACTCCATCGGTTACATCGACCATCATGATATCCTCCGGCAGAAAACCGGTGCGGTTTATCGAACTTGGCGCATGCAAGGCCTGTTTTTGAATACCGGGTCCTTCTACTTCAAGACTGAAATCTTGTCTCCAGCCCCGGTGTTTGTTATAGATCAATTTAAAGGGCACTTTCCCTTCGCTCAGCCTTTTTATACCTACACCCAATGAATCCAGTCTATAATTGCCATCCAGATTTACTAGGGTATCGGTATTGATAATGAACACGCCGCCGCCCTCATTGATCCGGTAATCGAAAAGATAGTCACCGGATTCTGGAATGATCATCTTGCCCGTATAGCTCAAAATTCTTTTTGTTCTTTCGCCCGATGCCATCGCTGCCGAAATCGTATCGGTCGCGATTTCACGGATGAGCTCCAGACTGTCCAAATTAGTAAGCCTAACTGAATCGCTCTCATATTCTTTTAAGGTCATGTCCGAAAGATGTACTTTTTCAGCACCATACAATTTATATTCCATGTTCTTCAGCGCGACCGCACCATGATCGCCCTGGACCATAAATGGCCCTTTTGCTTTTTCGTCATCAAAGGCAGAGGCCCGTGTCGGACCGGTCAATTGTATGTTCTTTTGCACCAGCACCCCGTTCAGCCAGACTTCCTCGAATTCGGCATTGTCTGTTTTATTGCCCGAACCATCGAATTTTGGGGCATGGAAAATAATTTTAAAATGCTGCCACAGTCCCGGTGCCTTGGCCGCATTGATTCTGGGGGCATAACCTTCGTAACCCTCTTTTCCCTCGCCCCGGCTATCGTCCCAGCGATGGTAGATTCCGCCTATATCACTATGCTGTGGATTTTCGACGCCCCAACTATCCAACAGCTGCACTTCATATCTTCCCTGAAAATAGAGTCCAGAATTAGAGCCTTTGGGCATCAATACGTCGATTTCCAGTTCCATATCGCCGTGCTCGAAGTCAGTAAACAGGTGTCCGTTATTCACTTCGTCAGGTTGGTTGACCAAAATACCTGTTCCGTCTGAGGCAATCAACGTGTTTTTCTTGGATCGGTCGGCATAGACATCGCCATAGATTTTCCAGTTTTTGGGAACATCCGTAAAACTTGAGGTGTCATTCAATTCGACAGCAGTGAAAGGTAGAAAATGATGTACCACTTGCTTTGTGGTTGTTTCAGCTTTACTGCTATCCTTTTTGTCCGAGCAGGATGTAAAGAAGATAATGACTACTATGAAACGTACCGAGTTTATCATTTTCATATGTGTGTTGACAGGTAAGGAATGGGCCTAAAGGCCATATTTCTAAAAATAAGTAGCTTGAAAAGCTCTTGCCAAAGTAAGGGCTTTTATGTTTCCATCAAAATGTATTCCTATAGTTTATTGAAATTCAACTTGGGCTAGGGTCGCCGTGATAGCCATAATCTTTGGACACCGCAATACCGGGTCAGGTTTGTATGGATATCATAAAATGGTTAGATTAGGGCATTTCAATCAATTGTTTGGCAAAATAAGGAATGAAAGCAGAACCCATATTCGACATCCAACCCGTTCACGGTGAAGGACCGCTCTGGTGCCCGATTCAAAAAAAGTTCTACTGCGTCGACCTTTTAAAGGGATCTTATTATAAGGTGGATTGGGCGACCGGAAAATCGCTGGAATTCAACGTAGGCCAAGAACTTGGTGTAATCGCGCTTTGTGGGAACGGAAAAATTGTGGCGGGCGTCAGGGATGGTTTCGGATTTTATGATGAGACTACCAATAGGTTGGAATTGGTTGCCGATTCTCCTGAGCTCGACGTTCCCAAAAGACGGATGAACGATGGGGCCGTTGACCCCCTTGGACGTTTTTTTGCAGGTACCATGGAATATGAGGGCACTCGTGACACGGGAAATCTCTATCGGTTAGATGCAGATCATAGCGTACATCATATGGAAAGCAATATCTTTATTACCAACGGAATGGGATGGAGCCCCGACAAAAATATTTATTATATGATCGATACGGGCCGCAATGTGTTGTATGCCTATGATTATGTTCTAGAGACCGGAGATATCACCAACAGAAGAAACCATATCGAATGGCCGCAGAACGAATTTCCCGACGGTATGACCGTCGATAGCGAAGGCGGGTTTTGGGTGGCCATGTGGGGCGGAAACAAGGTCAGTCACTTTAATGCTGAGGGACAATGGATTGAAGATATCGCCGTGCCGGTTCGACACGTCACCAGCTGCTGCTTCGGTGGCAAGGACCTGAAAACACTTTTTATAACTACTTCCCGACGTGATTTATCGGTAAGGGAACAGAAAGAGAACCCCCTTGCGGGACGCTGTTTTTCAGTGGAGACGGATACCGTAGGGCAGATTGAACCTTGTTATGAAGGTAAGGTCCTTTGAAAGAATGACTTTTAAACCTTTTCAACTAAAATAAGACGCCCGAGCGGATAGATTGCAGGGTGAGGCCGAAGTCCTTACTGAATTATTCTGGGGGAAAATCCCACGCCTTTAGGCGAAAACTTTAGTTTGATTTGCTGTTCGCTTTGCGCTACACGCCGTACGCAAAAAAGTGTAAAGCGATCTGTGTATGGCGTTGGACCGAACGGTCGGACTTTGGCCAACCTTGAGTAGAAATCAAAACCCCCGCCCGAACGACCTGTCGGACAGGCAACGGACTTTAGCCGATAGTAGTTTGTTTGTAGGGAAAAATATGGAAATTTTTTAGCAACGCTAATGTACAGTATTGACAACGCTCCCACAGGTCATCATCTGTTCCCCATAGTAGGGGTTGCGTATTTCCTCATCGGCACTTATCCAAAAAGCTCCCCTATTATTATTGGCCATCGGACATTTTTGGATGAATACTTTAGGCTCCATGTCCTCAATGTTTATAACAATAGGCACCATATTTTGATTCAACACCACAAAATGGTTGCGTTGCTTTTCAATGGCATCGCTTTCGGCGATGGCGGTCAACATTTGCTTAATTTTGGAAATATGCGATTTTTCCATTTTACCTTGTTCCGATTCCGGAATCTTCGCCACTTTCTCCGATGTCGCTATCGCGAAAGTTGCTACTTTTTTGGCATTGCCATCGACAAAGGCATCTTTCATATCCAAATAAGAAATCATACTTTTTCTAAATGCGTCTTGGGTGTTTTTGGATAGATCCATTCGCATCTCTGACATTGGCTTATCACCTTCGCCGCTACCTTGGTTCATCATCGATTTCTTGCCTTGCAATTGTGCGGCGGCATCTACGGTAAAGGTACCGTTGGTCACGATTTCATCACCATCCTCCAATCCGGATGCAATAGTAAAGATATCTCCGCTTCTATTGCCGAGGATGACTTCCCGCATTTCAAAGACGGGTTCGTTGGGATTGGTTTTCAAATAAACTAAAGAACGTTCTCCGGTCCATAGCACGGCGCTCGAGGGAATACTGAGTTGCCCGGATGATCTTTCGGAATTACTTTCAATTTTTCCGGTTACGAACATGCCGGGCTTGAAGATGCCTTCCTGGTTCTTTAGAACCGCACGTATTGTTACCGTTCGGGTCTGCGTATTCAAAACCGGATCGATAAACGAAATGCTAGCATCGAATGTCTTGTTAGGATAGGCATTGGAAACTATCTTGATGTTTTGCCCTTTTTTGAACTGGGCGATTTGATTTTCGTAGGCGTCGAACTCCGCCCAGACCGAACTGAGGTTACTCACTTTAAAGATGGGCATTCCATCCATAATATGTGCACCTTCGTTGACAGTAATATCGGTCACAACGCCGGAAACATGTGAATAAATGGGGAATTGCTCCACGACCTTTCCTGTCCGTTCGATGTTATCCAGCACATCGCCATGTATCTTCCAATTATTGAATTTGTTCCGCACGGCTTGATACAGTTGGGGCTGCGATTCCTTGATGCGGTAGGCTGTAATCAATTCTTGGTGGGCGGCCACTAAGGAAGGGGAGTACACCGTTGCAACGCGTTGGCCCATGCTTACTTTTTCTCCGAGGGACCTCACGAATAATTTCTCGACGCGGCCATCAAAATGCGCGGGCTGGGTGGCGGTCTCGTCGACGTTTTCCGTAATCTTTCCTGAAAGCGAAATCACCCCACCTGATTCCGCTTTGCTATTTCCAACAATGCTGGTCTGTATATTGGCCAATGCCATCGCGTTCTTGGTCATCTTGATTTCGTTCATCGCCAAACCTTCGGCACTCGATTCAGCGGGAATGAGGTCCATTCCGCAAATAGGGCAGGCGCCAGGTTCGGGGCGCATAATCTGCGGATGCATGGAGCAGGTCCATAGTTCTTCTGCGGTTTCCCCGGAATTATCGTGGCTGTCGGGCAGGTTGGAATTGTCGGCATTTGCCCTGGAATCAACGTTCGAACCGCCAAAAATAAGCCAACCTCCAAATAGCCCAACGACTACTGCGATACCGACATAAAAGATGTTTTTGTTCATGCTATTTATTTTAAAAAATCGATTTTCAGTTGCTTTCTACTCGTTATTCAACCTTTTTATCATTGCCTTCATTTCCCCAATTTCCTTTCTTTGGGCCTCTATAATGTCGTCCGCCAACTTCTTAACGTCAGGGTCTTGAATATCGGCCCGCTCGCTCGTCAATATGGCAATGGAATGGTGTGGAATCATGGCTTTCATCCAAAGCACATCCCCAACGATTGGTTTTTGAGTGCGTACCAGTACTAAAGCAGTAACGAACAGCGCGAAGCTTCCCATATAAATGGTCAAATTCTTTTTCTTGTTCTTATACATTTTGACCATAAGGGATAACATAATAACGGCCATTGCGGCGATTCCCAAACAGGTCATATAAAATCGGGTCAGACTAAAATAAACATGGTCTAATTCGTAAGTGTTCAGGTACATGGTAATGTACATGGAAACAAAAGATAGCCCTAGCATGAGCATGAAAGTGCTATAGTTATTACCCATCTTCTGGTCTTGATTCATTTTGCCGTTGCGTTCCATAATTCTAGGTTTTATAATTATTGAATTGATTTTGTTCGTAACCTCAGCGCATTGGCAATTACAGATACGGAACTGAAGCTCATTGCAAGGGCGGCGATCATTGGTGACAACAGTATCCCGAAGAATGGATAAAGCACGCCAGCCGCTATCGGTACACCGAGCGTATTATAAATCAGCGCGAAAAACAGGTTCTGCTTGATGTTTTTCATCACGGCGTGGCTTAGGTTGTGGGCCTTTACAATGCCATGGAGGTCTCCTTTGACCAAGGTAATCATCGCACTTTCTATGGCCACATCCGTCCCCGTTCCCATGGCGATGCCTACATCACTTTTTGCCAAGGCTGGAGCATCGTTGATTCCATCGCCGGCCATGGCGACAATGTGTCCTTGCTCCTGTAATTTTTTGACCTCTTCGAGTTTGTTTTCCGGTAACATCCCGGCCTTGAAATCGGCGAGGTTGAGTTCGCTGGCTACCGCTTGCGCCGTGTCGTGGTTGTCGCCGGTCAGCATGATGACATCAATGCCCTTTTCTTGCAGTGCTGCGATGGCTTTGGCACTTGTTTTCTTGATTTTATTGCCTATCACAACGTAACCGGCCACTTCGCCATCAACCGAAAGAAAGGAAACTGTTTTCCCTTTTTTTTGAAAGGATTGTGCTTCTTTCTCCATATCCGATGAAATCTCCGCCTTGGCATATGCCATCATTTTGGCATTGCCTAAGTCTAATTTTTTCCCAGCTACTTTACCTTCGACTCCTTTTCCGGTAACCGCGCTAAATTTTTCAACTTTTAAGATTTCAGCTTTTTGTTCTTTTCCATATTTGACAGTCGCTTCGGCAAGTGGATGTTCGCTAGAACTGTTCAAGGAAGCTATAAATCGCAATATATCCTTTTCCGAAAATACGTCGCCGAACGCACCTATTTTTTCTACCGTAGGTTTCCCTTCAGTGATGGTTCCTGTTTTGTCGACAATCAAGATATCTAACTTGTCCATCTTTTCCAGGGCTTCCGCATTTTTTATCAGTACGCCGTTCTGAGCTCCTTTGCCGACACCCACCATTACTGACATAGGCGTCGCCAACCCTAGTGCACAGGGACAAGCAATAATCAATACGGCAATAGCATTTACAAGTGCATAAACATAGGCCGGTTCTGGTCCCCATGCTGCCCATACAGCAAACGTAAATAAGGAAATTACCACCACCACGGGCACAAAATAGCCGGAAACGCTATCTGCAAGATTTTGAATAGGTGCACGGCTGCGGCTGGCATCGTTGACCATTTGTATAATTTGGGAAAGCAAGGTATCACTACCCACCTTTTCGGCTTTCATCAAGAAGGACTGGTTGCCGTTGATAGTACCGCTGCTTACTTTATCATCTTCGGATTTGTCTACGGGAATAGGTTCCCCCGAGATCATCGATTCATCTACCGAGGTATGCCCTTCAGTTATCACACCATCCACAGGAATTTTATCACCTGGTTTCACGCGAAGGATGTCTCCCTTTTGGATTTGGTCTATGGAAACTTCTTCTTCATTTCCATCGACCACGCGAACCGCTTTATTAGGTGCCAATTTCAAGAGTTCCTTGACTGCCGAATTTGTCTTACTGTGCGCCCTTGCCTCTAAAACCTGACCCATTAAAACTAGGGTGAGTATTACCGTTGCCGCTTCAAAATAAACGTGAACGGCACCGGATTCAGTCTTGAACTGGACCGGAAAAAAGTCGGGGAACAACATGCCGAACACACTGAACAACCAGGCCACCCCGGCACCGATACCGATGAGCGTAAACATATTGAGGTTCCAGGTTTTGATACTGCGGTAGGCCCGTTCAAAGAACATCCAAGTCGCATAGAATACCACTGGAATGGATAGACCCAACTGGATCCAGTTCCACCATTTTTGTTCCATGATGTCATACAAAGGGTTGTTGGGGACCATCTCGCTCATGGCGATCAAGAAAATTGGCAGCGTGAAACCAAGGGCAATCCAGAACTTTTTCAATAATTTGCTATAGGATTTTTCCTCGGCGGAAAGGTCGGGCTGTAGCGGCACTAAATCCATTGCGCATATAGGACAAGCTCCGGGTTTATCCTCTATGATCTCTGGATGCATGGGGCAGGTCCATTGTTCCGATGCCTCAGCGGAAAGATTTTGTTCTTCCACTAGATCCATGCCACAAACCGGGCAGTCACCCGGTTTATCATACGTCTTATCGCCCTCGCAATGCATGGGGCAGTAGAAGGTGCCAGTCCCTTTGCCTTTCGGTTTTTCCTTTTTCACTTTCGCGGCACCTACGGCATCACTATGATTATGTTCATCGTGATTGTGGATAGAATAGCTGCCACCATCATTTTGTAGGGCTTCTTGAAACCTCTCGATAGGAAGGTGGGATTGCATTTCGATAGTTGCTTCCTCTTTTTCTAAATTCACGGATGCGCTGGTCACACCTTCCACTTTTGAAAGTGTCTGCTCAACGTGATTGCGACAACCGTTGCAGGTCATGCCTTGAATGTGATAGGTATGTTTCATATCGATCTAATTAATTTCCATCTGAACCTTGCCGCAGTTCAACATTTCGCTTCCGTAGTACGGATTTTTGATTTCATCACTCGCACTTAGCCAAGCGGTTCCCTTATCGTACATAGGGCAAAACTGTTCGTAAAGTTTTTTGTCCGTTCCGGTGATGGCCACCATATCGGTAATATTTTTGCTCAAAATCTTAAAATGCCCGCGTTGCTTTTCGATGGGACTATCCGAAATATTTTCAGCCTGATCTTTAGCCTCGACGACAATTTTCTCCAGCTCCTTTTGCTCGACATCCGAATAGTTGGAAACATCAAAGCCTTCTAATGCGGTGACTAGCGTACCACCTGCTACTTCGGCAGACTCGTCGGAATTGTCGGCCACAAGGGCGTTTTTCAGGGAGAGATACTCATCGACGATAGCCGTTGCCCTTGATTCTTGTCTATTATTGTCAGCCATTTCCCCGGAACCGTTTACATCTTTTTGATGCATTTCGTTGCTCATCGGTGCTGGTGCTTCTTTTTTGGCGTCATCCTTACAGGATGTGGCAAATATTACGGTCATAATGATCGCACTTGCAAGTACTACTGTTTTAATTGATTTCATGACTAGTTTTTTTAATTAAAATCATTTCCCATCCAAGAAATAAGAATGGGAAATGATTTGTATTTAGGCCAAATACGCTTCACAGGCATCAGCACATTTTCTACAGGCCTCAGCACAATCTTGACAATGTTGGTGATCGTGTCCGGCACATTCATCTGCACATTTTTTACAGACACTATGGCAATATGCTACCATACCTTGTGCATCCGCATAATTTGCGGCAAGCAATTTAGCGGTCGTACTGCATACTTCTGCGCAAGCCCTATCGGTTCTGATACAATCGACCATCATCTTGATGTCGTCGGTATCTAGGCAGGCATCCGCACAATAATTACAATGTGCTACGCAATTGTTCAAGGCCTTAATTAATTTTGAATTTTTCATTCTATATAGATTTTTAATTAATAATTTGATTAAAAATACCACTGATATACAGTTTCTTGTGTCATAATTATGGCTATTAACTACACAATTTGGTCTAAGGAGTTCCTAAAGTTCTTTTGTTGTGATTTATAGGCGGATAGGCTCATACCTGTCTCACTTTTGAATTGTCGGCTTAAATGGTTAATGTGTCTGTAATCAAGTAGTTGCGCCATTTCTGTAAAATTGAGTTCTTTCGCTTGAATCAGTTCCTTTACCTTTTCGATTTTTAGTTTGATAAAATACTTTTCGATGGTTATGCCCTCAGTAAAGGAGAATACCTTACTGATTTTTGAATATTCGACTCCCAAGGTATTCGCCAAGTGGGTGGATAGTTTCGTTTTGATTTCCAGCGGCAATTCTTTCAAGGCCTTGATAAGTTCTATCTTGACCTGTTCCGTAAGTTTTTCATCGGTACTGTCGATTACGGAGAAGCCATTTTTTTCGAGCAATGATTCCAATTTTTCGATTTCCCCATCGCCCTCTATATCCAAACGCAAGCGACCCAGTTCGATTTGCTTTAGAGCGATATTATTATGGTGCAACTCATCCCTCAAAACCTTAATGCATCTATCGCACACCATATTTTTAATAAAAAAATCCTGTATCATAATCAGTTGATCAAGTAGTTGATAATGGCCGATTGCCCGTAATACACTTGCACCGACTCGATTTGATCCGTATGGAATTTTAATTGTAGCTCTTGAATGTCAAGCACATTCACTAGTGTCCATTAAAGATATTTAAAAGTTCTTTGAAATTATTGATAATCTACAAGTTACGTGCTTTTTTGGTGCGTGTCGATTTGAATTGGTTTAAGTTGGCAGGCTTAAAACGGTACGCACATGAACCAGGGCAAATATGTATTCGCACAATCGACGGACTTTCTTCCAAAAAGGGTGTTCGACGGTATTCGTGCATATTACCCCGGCCAACGTACACGATGTAAACGCAATGGACCTACTGATCTATGAAACGGGCGCATGGTACATTTTCGACCGCGCCAATCTCGACTATGCAAGGCTCTATAGGATCGGGCTATGCTCCGCATACTTCGTGATCAGGGCAAAGTCCAACATCAAGTTCGAACGGATGTACTCGGCCAAGGTCGACAGGGCAACTGGCGTAATCTGCGACCAGATAGGGAAACTGACCGGGAAGGAGACCTCCAAGGTCTATCCGGACAAGCTGCGCAGGGTCAAATATTACGATGAGGGGACTTGCCGTACCTTCGTGTTCCTTACCAACAATATGGAAGCGACCGCCCTGGAAATCGCAATGCTGTACAAACAGAGATGGCAGGTCGAACTGTTCTTCAAATGGATCAAACAGCACCTGAAAATCAAGTCGTTCCGGGGAACCTCGGAAAATGCGGTGAGGATACAGATCTATTCGGCCATCACAACATACTGCATGGTAGTAATGATGGCCGAGAAAATGAAATTGAAGCGATCGACCTACGAAATCCTACAGGTTCTAGGCATATCGCTACTGGACAAAACACCTGTAAACCAGATATTTAACGATGTAGATTACAATAATGACAAAGAACGTAATTGTAAACAACTGAAAATCAGTCTATTTTAAATGGACACTAATGTATTCATGTTTTTATTTATTAGGTTAATACTTGTTGTTCGAATGAATAGACGTGAGTAAGAATCTTCCTGATACGTGGTATAAAAAATAAGCGTCGATAAGTGTACGGTAAACAGGGTAGCATAAAGTTAAACCAGTACTCTAGGAGGTAAAATTAGGTAGTGAAAATAGTGGTCGCCTGGTCGTTTTTAGTGCCTAAAGGGATGTCGAAATCAATGAGGTAACTATGTATCAATATCCCTAACTTCTAGGTCTTTCTAACCAACAAACCGATCATTATGAAATTAAAATTGTATTCTTTACTCTTTCTTTCTCCGCTCTAAATCTATAGTTCTATTCTTATAGACGGAGCAAAATAGCATCCTGACAATTGCTTACAAAGATTTCAGTTTTTCCTTGGTGATCGTTGATATACTTCCGTATCAGGATGAAAGGCGTACCAAGCAAACCAGAAATTGGTAATTGCCGGAACTGGCTTTCCGGAATCATCGAAAACCTCGGCACTTTTGTGCTTTGCATCGTATACAATACTTAGAATTTGTCCTTGAAATGTTTCATTGACAACACCGCCCTTTGATTTTTCTAGCTCTGAAAATGGATACGCCTTGAATTTCCCATCTATTTCAACGCCCAAAACATATTCCTTGGGATGAAAAATCGGATTCCGCTCGCTTACCGGAAAAAAGATCGAAGTGGAACTTTCATAGTTCGGATAGGGATTCTTATCATAATCACGGTTAAAGCCGGTATCATAGGAGAGGACCGAGCTATTTGGGTATTTTTCATTCCATTTTGCCCATGTAGTATTCTCGGTAGGTAACATAGACAGTACTTCCCCGACCATGGGCCCCGAAATACTTTTCGACATCAATTGCGACCAAAGCGATTCGGTCTGCCTGTCGTATAAAAGAACATCGCTATTGTATAAAAGTCCCGATACCCCAAAAGTCTTGGCCTCGTCCCTTATTTTGGCATCAAAAGCAATACCGCTTCCACATAACGGACAATAGGTGATGACCACCGGATCTTCAT
>JAGXIC010000050.1 GCA_024635875.1 Pricia sp. | reverse complement strand
CCTCAGGGGCTTCGGGTTTATGCTCTTTTGCGTAAATGGTGATCTGATCGGTCTTTTCATTGTCCCTGAATATATTTTCGTTTCCCCGACTTATCCTTTTTATCGTAAACTTGGGCTGTTCAGGGTTAGCGTCAACTTCTACCATGACAAAGCCATATTCGTCTTGGGTCACTGTGAACTCGTCGTAATCGCGACCTTCGAACTCGCCCCAATTATCAATGGCACCCGCAGCAGATGCCACATTGATCCAAAGGTGTTTGTGGTCTTTGGATTGCCCACGGGAATACCCATGCGTATGGCCGAAAAAGTGAAGGCTCGGTTTGCCCGTTCGGGTCGTAAAGTTCTCCAAAAGCTCCACAACTTTTCCAGTGGATGCCTCCTCTCCGGGAATCCATAATTCCGATTTATGCGGATGGTGCAATTGCGCAAATACGAAATCGATGTCCGTATTATCCGCAGTTTCGGCCAGTACTTGCTTTAACCAGGTATACTGTTCTTCAATATCGCGATACCCGTCATTGGAGTTGAGCCCGATAATCCTGGTATTGCCATAATCTTTGTACCACCAGTGACCGGCATAGGCAGGAGTACCGTTTTCAGGAAGACTAAAATACTTGAAGTAGAACGCGGTATTTTTTTCATGGTTTCCCAAAACCGGATAGACCGGCACTTCCGAGAACAGTTTTTGGGCCGGGTCGAAAAAATCGTTCTTCCATTGCCCATACTTGGTACCGTTCTCTACCAGATCGCCCGGAACCATGACTAAAGCCAAATTTTCAGGCAAGGTTTTCCCATATTCCGTATTCAAATAGGGAAGAATCCCTTGATTTACAATTTCCGAAAACTTATCCGGGTTTTGGTGGTCTTTCTGCATATCGCTCATGGCCAATAGGTTGAACGATTGCTCGTCACTGGCAAAGGGTGGCGTCTTAAATTGAAAAATATCGGAAACCATCTTGCCCGTGCGCACACGATAGTAATAGGATCTAAAACGTTCTAGCCTTTCTACTTCTACCTTATGTATCCGGGCTTCACTAAAATTGACATCGTACGCGATTCCTTTGGATGTATTTCCTAGCTTTGGGGTCAGTCCCCATTCCACGATACTTTCTTCTCCCTTTGAAGTTTCCCATAGAACGGTAATCGAATTGGGATTGGCATCCTGTAAATAAGGATGTACCAAAAGTTCCGCATCTTTGTTTTGTGCGTGAAGTTTAATAAAAAACGTAAGGCCTAAAATAAGCCAAGCTTGGTTCTTGAACATTTCAATCTGTTTTTATTGAAGATAGCGCTCCGTCAAGAATCTGTAATGCCTTGTTCAGGTCATGCCTGGAAATAATCAATGCCGGTGCCAATTGCAGTACGTTACCCGCCGAAACCTTAAAACTCAATCCGTTTTTGAGACATTCGTACATGATCTTTTCAGCTGCTTGCACGGCCTTTTCCTTTGAATTCCTGTCCTTTACCAGTTCTACGCCCCATAGCAATCCCAAACCTCTAACATCACCGATAATTTTATGTTTATGCTGCAATTCGCTCATTGCTTCGCATATAAAGGATTCATCGTTCTTGACCTTTTCCAGGATATTTTCCTCTTCTAAAATTTCAAGGGTAGTAAGACCCGCCATCGATCCCAACGGACTTTTCTCATGGGTATAATGTCCCAAGGAAATGTCGCCGAACCTGTTATAGCCATCCCTAGTTATAATAGCGGCCTGCGGAATGATACCGCCACCCAATCCTTTACCCAGACAGAGTATGTCGGGTTCGATGTCATAGTGTTCGAAAGCGAACATTTTACCCGTTCTGCCCAAGGCGATGGGAATTTCATCCAATATCAGCAGAATGCCGTACGTATCGCAGAGTTTTCGGGCTTCCTTCCAAAATGATTTCGAGGGAATCTGCACATCGGTATTGCGTACGGTCTCGGCCAGAAAGGCTCCGATATCAAGCTCTTTAGAGAATACATATTCGAGATATTCCAAACATTTGGACTCGTTATCCTCAAAAATACCCCGGTAGGTAATTGGTGGTGGAATGCGTTCCACCCCCGGCATCAGGGGGCCGATATGTTCGCGAAAAACCGACTCACCGCCGACGCTGATGGCATCTAAAGACGCGCCGTGAAAAGAATCCCAAAAGGAAACGACTTTATATTTTCCCGTTACCGCACGTGCCAGTTTAAGGGCTATACCTATGGATGAGCTGCCGTTCGGGGTCAGCAAAACCCGGTTCAGGTCCGACGGCATCAACGAAGCCAGTTTCTCCGCAAAATTAATGGCCACCTCATTGGTGTAGCGCCTGGTCGAAAAAGATAGTGTTTGCATCTGCTCGCTCAGCCTTTGTACCAATTTAGGATGGCCGAACCCGATCTGATGTACATTATTACCGTGAAAATCAAGGTATTTTTTACCGGAAATATTCTCGACATACGGCCCTTCACAACCTTTAAGAACATCTAGACAGGGCGTTGAAAGGGCCTGGTGTAAAAAGAAGCGAGCGTCTTTATCCAGTAGTTTTTTGGTGGCATCGCCCACTTCGTTGTTCAACCACTTTTCCCTTGCAGGGGTGTCGTTGATATCGCCTTCCGTTCTTTTATTATCGCTTTGCATCTCAGTTTCCACTATCCCAAATGTATCGATTCTTGGCCAACACGAAGCTTGCGACACCCCTTAATCTACATCCCACCATAGTTTGGTGTTCAGGCCATCTGCCCCTTGTCGCGAGACCGCGGCCTCGTAATTGGCTTCATTGGTCGATTTCACCTCGTTGGGGTACTGGAAGCGTACAGGCACTACACCACCATTCGCGGCATCGGCACCGGGCACGATTTCGGGCATTCCGGTACGCCGCCAATCGGACCACGCCTCAAAACCCGTGTAAAAAAGACCTATCCATTTTTGAAGGGCCACTTTTTCCAGCTTTTCAACCGTGGATCCTGCGTAAACCACATCGGCTTGAGCAATGTATCCATCCAAATCAAAGCTTTGAAGATCCGTCGCTATCTCGTTCCATCCACCGGCGACAATCCTATCCGTATAATACGCGAACGAGGCTCGGATTCCATTGACATAATATTGTCCGGCGTCTCCAGTAGAAATAAAACCCCGTTCACTTGCTTCAGCCAGTATAAATTGAAGCTCCGCAAAATCCATGATTATGGTCTGGGACGCTGTCGGTGAAGCATTTTCGACATCGCAGGCCCTACAGGTCAGCAGTACGCCCAAACGTGAAATATAATTGGAACCTGATTGTTCGGGGTTACCGGTCGGGCTATAGCTCAACGCCTTGGCATCGTCTAGGCTATTGGGCATTCCCACATAATCATCAAGATTATCGGAATAAATACCTTTTTCAGAGGCGGAGGTGGGCTGGGCATACACGATCAGCCTCCTATCGTTCAGTTCCTTTAAACGGGTCTCCAAAGTTAGGCTCAACCGCACCTCATCGAAACTACCGGAGCGTGTGTCGTATTTGGGTTGCGGATTATCGGAATTCCATTGCAGGGCCGCGTTATCCGCATTACTTTCAAAAATAGGATAGGTGGCCAAATCGTTCGCAATCTCGTTCATTCCCGTAGTGGCCTTTGCCTGATCAACATCGCTGATCCGCATCAACAAACGTAACCGCAGCGAATTGGCAAATTTGCGCCATTTCAGCACATCGCCACCGTACACAATATCACCTGAAATATTATTGGCATCCGTCAATAAGGTGTTGGCCATTTTTAAATCGGCTAGCATTCCGTCATAAATTTCTTGTTGGGGCGTAAACGTCGGGGTGATATTGTCATCGCTTAGGCCCCTGATGGCATCGGTATACGGTACATCACCATAGGCATCGGTAAGATAGGAGTAAATCCATGATTTGATGACCAAGGCGACCCCATAGTAATTTTGACCATCGGGATTGTCCTTATTGTCCCGAATCACGTTTTCGATATCGCGCATACTGTCGTATGCGTCAAAATAGGGGTTGTTGGTGGGCGACCAATTGTAACGGTCTCCCGAAGTAAATTGAAGCCTTGCCCCATATTGTACAACGGTAAAACCTTCTTCCCAACCTTGATTGCCCCAATTGTAGGCCATTTGTCGCATAACGCCCGGTAGTAAAAGCTCGGATGCGGCTTGTTCGGGAAAGTTAGGGTTCTGGTTGATTTCCTCGAAATCTTTAGTGCAACCTACTGAAAATAGTAGTATCCAAACTCCAAAGAATACGCTGGTCTTCTTCTGTATATGTTTCATTTTCCTAAAGTTTAAAAATTGATTTGCAAATTAAGCGTGTACGTCTTGGTGCTGGGGAAGGACATATTTTCAATGCCCGGCTGCAATGTACCTCCTGCTAGGGAAACTGTTTCAGGATCAAAATGTGGGTTGTCCGTCCATAAAAATAGATTTCTTCCTGTCAATGATAATCGTGCGCCGCTGACCGGCAATCGGTCCACAATCATTTTAGGAAGTGAATAGCCCAAGGTTACTTCCCTAAGTTTGGTGTAAGAGGCATCGTATTTTGCAGCTTCCACATTATCCCGCTCGTAATAGCGGTTGTTATAGGTACGTGCATCGACATTGGTGGTATTTTGTACATAGATCGGCGCATCGACAGTACCCGTATTTACTGCACCTTCTGCTACGATACCCGTTTCCCTGCCAACCAATGTCTCTTTCAATTGGCCCGAGGTCGAACCGATAGTCTTTGTAAATGAAACCACGGTGCCTCCCTGTCGGGTATCCAATAAAAATCCTATATCGAACGATTTGTATTTGAAGCTATTGAGCCAGCCCAAGGTATAATCCGGCGCGTAATCGCCCTGATAGACCAAGTCGTCGGTCCGAAGTGGAATACCGTTATCATCAATGATGAACTGACCGAAGAACTCACTGTTGGGATCTTCCACCCGTTGAAAGCCCCTACCGTACATAGCACTGATCGAACCCCCTTCCCTGGCCTGAATGAACACGTTGTTTCTATCGGTCAAAGTATAGTCGACCCCACCCAGATCGGTCACCTCGCTGCGGTTTCTGGAGAAGTTAAAGGTGGTGTTCCAGGTGAAATTATCGTTGCGAACGGGAATTATATTCAGAATGGCCTCGATACCATGGTTTCGAACCTCTCCGG
>JAGXIC010000049.1 GCA_024635875.1 Pricia sp. | reverse complement strand
TGGCTTGTACCATTTTACGAATGGTAGGGAAAAGTATAAGTTCTTCCTTTTTCATGTGCGCTGAAAGTTCGCCAGCAGATTTATTGAAATGTTCTGTGATCTCAAATAATTCCGGATGACGTTCTCCGTGTACCCTGCACAATTTTTCTAGATATGGTTTTAAAACTGGTATTTTTTCTTCTACGTAGCGGTGGTGTTTTTTTTCTATATAGTCTGCGAGCAGATCTAGGGGCCAGGATTTAAAATCCGTGATATCGTCGCCGGTCTGGGCCTGTGCTTCGGCAAGTTCCGTCAAAAGGACATCGACGTTTAAATTTTTAGTTTCGGCCACTTCATCGAGGCTACGGTTGCCCTTGCAGCAAAAGTCGATCTTATGGTTCTTAAAAACCTGTGCGGTACGGTAATCTTCCGCAACCATTTGACCTATTGTTTTTTGTGTTGTTTTTTCCATGATGCTACGCTATAAAATTGTTTTACGGAGGTTATATCCTTAAAAAATATATAATTACCTTTTTATCATCTAATAATTTTGTTTATGTTTTTATTACTATACAAAGATAACTCAATAATTAATTCTGACAAAATTATCCGAAATAAAAAACTTTAAAATATTTCAGACTTTTTTGTGATTTTTAATCAGTCCTGACCGCTCGCGGCCATAGCTTATTTTCCTGCCGGACGGGTAGAAAAGAATCATAGACAAATTCCAAAAGCAGTATTTAGATTCCTGGGCTATCCGATTCAAATTACAAAATGTGAAACTTTATTTACAACAAGTTTCCCCGCCAAAACACTTTGCGCTGAAAACCGCATCCTGAAAAAGTACTTCCCGTTACACCGCCAATAAGATAGCTACGTAATGGCAAACGGCCGCCGCCAATACAAAAAAATGCCAAATAGCATGATGGTACAGATATTTTTCCCACAGGTAGAAGATGACGCCCAGAAGATAAAGTGCTCCCCCGATACTGATCATGATCAGTATCGGAGCGGGTATGGCATCAAAGAATGTACGTCCTCCCACAACGAGAATGCATCCCATTGCGATATAGACCAAGGTGGAAACCACATTCCATTTGCCGGTAAAAAAAATCTTGAAAACGATGCCTAATGCGGTCAAGCCCCATAGTACCGATAGCAAGGTAAAGCCAAAAGCATTGTACATATAGATTAGCAAAAAGGGAGTGTAGGTGCCGGCTATCAAAAAATAGATACTGATATGGTCAAGGATTTCGAGGATACGCTTGGTGCTGGCATGTTGAAAGCTGTGGTAGAGGGTGGAGAAGGTAAAAAGTTGCAAAAAACAGAATCCATAGATCGCCGCGCCGATGACCCCTGGGGTGTTATCGCTTTTTATGGCAAAGGCTATCACGATCGGAACGCCGACGATGCCAAAAATAATCCCGAAACCGTGGATGATGCCGTTTACGAGTTCTAACTGAATCCGTGTATCGCGATTTGGGGCTTGCATACAAATGACTATTGACTATGATTCGATCAATTTTCCTATAGGACCGTGGCTTTATCTTTTCAGAAAGGTCAGTCCCGTTTCCAGGCCAGTTGCCAGCTCGAACAGAGTGGTACTTTGCAGCATCTGTTTCAGCTCGTCGCGAACGACCACGAACTTATCGTGTACCGGACAGGGTTTTTCGGCATTGCACTTCTTTAGGCCCAGACCACAACCGTGGTAAATGGAATCCCCATCGATGGCAAAGACAATATCGGCCAGCTTAATTTCATCGATCCGTTGCTTTTCGATTTGAAATCCCCCTGAAGGGCCTTTCGTGGAGACCATAATGTCGCTCTTGGCCAATTGGTGCAGTATCTTTGCGGTAAATGCCGTTGGCGAATCGACTTTCTCGGCGATTTCCTTTAGGCTTACCCGTCTGCCTTCCAACGATTGCATGGCAATATAGATGGTAGCTTTAATTCCGTATTCGCAGGCTTTGGAAAACATTTTTGATAGGCTTTTCGACAAAGATAGTGTTTTGTTAATTCGGATAAAATTATCGGAATAAATACTATTTCTCGTTGTTCCGATATTGATAGATTTGCATAAACAGCATCGTCGACATCTTCTGGGCCCTGTTCTTGGCAATCCAAGCGGTATCGCCTTCGAAGAGTTCGTCGATGGTCGCGAACCACAGATTGAGCCACAGTCCGAAATGTTCGGAGGTAATGGTGTGTCCCATTTTATTATCCACTTCCTGATGGACGGTAACAGGGTTTCCATAATACTTGCGTTTGAGAAAAAGTTGGGTTTCCCAGAAATCGGTCAACAAAATCAAATGGCTTTCCCAATCGGTAATGACGGCGTTGAATATTGGGCCTAAAACTTTATCCTTTCTGATCTTTACATAGAAAGTTTCGACCAACAGCTGTACGTCGTCCCTATTTTCCAGAACTCTCTTTTTCATTTCTATTTTGTTGGATTAACGGGCTAGGATGCCCAAAATGAATCCGTGGAGCTCCCGCATTTGCGGTTTCCCTTTATGTCGGCCTGCCCGTCCAAAGGCATAGAGCACGAACCAAAGCATTAGCATAAAAACCATTAGTCCCAATTGAAGGCCATAGGGCCGATTCAGGGATGCGCTGGAGTAGGCCCATATCCCTAAAATTATGAAAATTGTAGCCACCCCAAAATGCAGGAACATAAAGAACGTCCATAGCGTGGGATTGGGGCCGAAAACACCATAAAGTTTACATTTGCTGTCGTCCAGATTTTCAAATTCCAAATGCAATTGTGGGGACCATAAGTGCTGTTGTTCCACACTGAACTTGATAAAGATATGCTCGTCGATCCGCGTGATCAAGAAAGGTTCTTTTCTTGAATTTTCAAAGGCCAAAATTACGTTTTCTTTGGTGTCATTCAGTTCCATCTGAAACCTTGGTCTTAGGACGATATCGTTGGGAAGAACCTTCATTTTTTAATTATGACATTCAATGGCGGTCGAAACTACCTCTACCACGGGTTTCGGGGAAACATATGGAATACCCAGCCCCAGCCCACGAAGGATGAACAACACGCCTACCAGTACTACGAAAACGGGAATTAATTTTTGGATGTTATGCCGAACAGTGCCCTTCAATAACCCACTAAAGTAAATGGCAACGGTCATTAAAGGGATTGTTCCCGTTCCGAACAAGACCATGTACAATCCTCCTCGCCACATGTCGCCCATGGCAACGGCCCCGAACAATGCCATATAGACCAATCCGCAGGGCAGAAACCCGTTCAAAAAACCGATGGTCAAAAACGTATCGGGGGATTTCTTTTTTAACTCCCGGCCGAGCCGGTTCTTGAATTTCGATACGATCTTATAGATGGGTTTCGAGAAGTTGTATTTTGCAAAGGTTTTATGGGGTATCAGCACCACGAAGATCATCATAACTCCGATGGCGATGGACAGGTTTTGTTGCATCCCGAAGACATAAAGTCCTTTTCCCAGTAAACCAAAAACCAGTCCGATGATTCCGTATGCCAGAAGCCGACCGGAATGATAAAGTAAGATCTGGCCGAATTTTTTGAGGTCGTTCGAGCGATCAACCGGAAGCATAAAAGCGATAGGCCCGCACATACCGACGCAGTGGAGGCTTCCTAATAATCCCAATATGACGGCGGATAGCAGCATCTAATAGGTAAAACTTTCTTTGTGCAAATATTTTTCCCCTTCGTACTCCCACGCGACTTTAATGTCCCAGCGGCCATGCAACAAACGTTTGTCAGGTATGAGCAAATGTGTTTCGGACAGACTTACGGGTAAGTCAAAATCCAAATGTTTGTTGGACGGCCTGTAAAGGGACACTGTTCCTGATATTTTTTGGTTTTCAAAGTGTTCGGGAAATTGTAGGCGTACGCCTTCGGATGTTTTTTCGAGGGATATTCTCGCGTTTTTATTGGCATTCCGCTCCGCGTCGATTTCGTCTTGGAATTCCAAGGTTTTTTTATAATACTCTTCGGTTACCAGATCGTGGTTGGCATGGTAATCGGTGCTCATGCGGACGACAAAGAATAGGATAAAACCTATGAAAGCTATGAACGCGATTACGATACTTGTTCCCCAGTTTAGTTTCATGATGATATATTTATTTATAACTGCGTGGCGCTAAAAACGCGGTGCTTGTAGTTTCTATCAGTTCATCGCCGCTGTACACCCCTATTCTTACCTTTTCTTTATCGCTTTCGATCGCCGCATTGTTGATTTCGACGAACAGCGTGCCTTCCGCAAGCCCTTGTGCGGGCACATTGAAGTCTCTGTTGCGTACCAATTTTACCGTTCCTTTGTGCGACAACAGCTCAAAGTGCACATCGTTCACTTCTTTCGTTGTCTTGTTGAGCAGTTTGTAGGTATACACGTTGCTGATGATATTGCCTTCCTTATGTTCGTATAATTGGCCGGGCAACCTTAAAATATCGGCTTCGAGGTCGTTCCGTAAAAAGAGCATCCCGATAAAAATTCCGGTTAGAATGGTCAGAACAGCGGTATAACCTTTTAACCTCGGGGTAAACCTGAACTTATCCTTCTTTTCGATTTCGTCCTCACTGGCATATCGTATTAATCCTTTGGGCAGGTCCACTTTTTCCATAATGATATCGCACTCGTCGATACAGGCGGTACAGTTGACGCATTCTAACTGGGTGCCGTTGCGGATGTCGATGCCCGTGGGGCAGACGTTGACGCACTGGAAACAATCGATACAGTCGCCAAAGCCCAAGGCTTGCCTATCCTCGTTTTTACGGAATTTCTTTCGGCCGTTTTCCGCCTCGCCCCGCTTGTGGTCATAGGCCACGACGATGGATTTATTGTCAAGCAACACGCCCTGCATCCTGCCGTAGGGACATGCGATAATGCAGACCTGTTCCCTGAACCAGGCAAAAACGAAATAGAAGACGGCCGTAAAAATCAAGAGGGAAACCAAGGTGCTAACATGTTGCAGCGGTCCGTCGACAATGTACCGTATCAAGGTGTCGCTTCCGATCAGATAGGCCAGGAACACGTTGGCAATCAAAAAGGAAATAATGAAAAAGACAATCCATTTGGTCGTACGTTTCCGAATTTTATCCGCGTTCCACGGCTGGCGGTCGAGCTTTATCTGTGCCCCACGATCGCCGTCGATCCAGTATTCTATCTTTCTAAAGACCATTTCCATAAAAATGGTCTGGGGACATATCCATCCGCAGAAAATACGGCCAAAGGCAACGGTAAATAGGGAGACAAAAACGACTCCAATAATCATCACGATGACGAACAGGTAAAAGTCCTGCGGCCAAAATGGGAGTCCGAAAATATTGAAACGGCGTTCGAGCACGTTGAACATCAAGAATTGGTTTCCGTTTATTTTGACAAAGGGAGCCGCGAACAGAAAGGCGAGCAAAAAATAGCTGACGTACTCGCGGTATTTATAGAATTTGCCGCTCGGTTTTTTGGGAAATACCCAAGCACGCTTGCCATCATCTTTGACGGTGCCAATGGAATCCCTGAAATGTTCTTGATCTTGTGCCATTACATCAACTTCTATCTCTCATTTCCTCATGTTAGCTGCTTTGCCCGTTCCGTCCAGATGGGTACGTATTATTCCGAATCCGTATCGGGAGGCAACGGGGCATCGGTATTCCCGTCATCCATAATGACCTCGATGGTGGTGGAATCGATCTGCTGAACCTGTACGTCTTGTATCGGCGCAGTGGGATCCATCCATCTTTCACCTTCGGGAGCCTTAGCATCGGCGGGGTTGCTGCCGTGCATGCTCAACACGTAACTCGCGACCTGCGCCATTTCACTGGGCTTCAAATTGGTCTTCCAAGAGACCATGCCCTTGCCGGCGCGGCCTCCTTCTGATATGGTGTTGAACACGTTCTTGATACCGCCGCCCAAGACCCAGTAATCGTCGGTCAGGTTTGGGCCGATGGAACCGCCGCCATCTACTTTGTGGCAGACGGCGCAGTTGCCTGTAAAGATGGTCTCCCCTGCTTTGAGGTCCCCGGCATCGGTCAACAGTTCTACGGTGTTCGCATCGATCAGGTCCTTGGCGGTTTTTTTGTATTCCTCGATTTCCGCTTGTGCCGCAGCGACCTCCCACTCATATTCCAGATCTTGGTCGTAGCCCCCGAATACGTGGAAACGAAACATATAGACCACCCCGAAAATGATGGTCGCATAGAACATATATACCCACCAGGGCGGCAGTTTGTTGTCCAGTTCGCGGATACCGTCATAATTGTGGTCGAGAATGATCTCTCCCTCGGCTTCCAGGGGTTTGGATCCCAATAGTTGTTTATAGGTCTTTTTGGCCCATTTCCATTCCCATTTCTTGTTCTTGGCGGCTAGGTAGCGTTCCTTGGCCTCTTCGGAAAGGGTTTGGAACATCACGTTTTCTATGGCCGCCACTATCCCTTCGACGGCGATGATCAAGAGGAGAATGAACAGCATAAAAACCTGCGCCATGGGATAGGTCAATACGGCCGGTTTGTTACCGGAATCGATAAAGTATTCCATCACTCCTAGAATCAGAAAGAATGCGACCGGAATGCGCAGCCATGAGGCTCTGTTGTTTTTCATGTGAATTATTTTAGGGGTTCGGTTATTTTTTTTTGGGATGCCAATTTCAATCGTCGTTCAATGGCATTTCACTCATCTCCTTGATATGTGCTTTCGAGGCGGTAAAGACCCACAAAAAAAGGATGACAAAGAAGATGAAGAAGATGAGCAACGATATCATGGGATAGGTGGCGACGCCCTCTATATTCTCCAAATATCCTTTTACGAATTTTAGCATGGTTTATTTATTTTCTGAAATTAGTTCCTCCGTGTTTTGCACCTTGATATCCGTGCCCAGCCTTTGCAGGTAAGCAATCAGGGATACGATTTCGCGGTCCCTCATTTGTATGAATTCCTCGTTGTTCTCGGCGGCGTATTTTTTGTCCGCCTCGTAGTTCTTGGCAAAATCGGGGTCGGTGTATAGGTTTTTTTCGATTTTCGTCGCCTGTTCGTCCATTGACGCCTCCGCATTGGCGATATCGGCTTCGGAATAGGGTACGCCAAGCGTGACCATGGCCTCCATCTTATCGCGTACATCGCTGCGGTCGTGCTCGTTGCGGATCAACCAGGAATACGAGGGCATAATGGAACCCGACGAGGTGCTCTGCGGGTCGTACATGTGGTTCAGGTGCCAGTTGTCGGAATATTTACCGCCTATTCGGTGCAGATCGGGACCGGTACGCTTGCTACCCCAAAGAAAGGGGTGGTCGTACACATATTCCCCGGCTTTGGAATATTCCCCATATCGTTCTACCTCACTTCGAAATGGGCGAACCATTTGGGAATGGCAGCCCACACATCCCTCACGAATATACAGGTCACGGCCTTCCAATTCAAGGGGCGTATAGGGCTTGACACTTGAAATGGTCGGGATGTTCGATTTTACTAGAATGGTCGGCACGATTTGTACAATGCCCCCAATCAAAATCGCAACAGTCGCCAATATGGTCAATTGGATCGGTCTACGCTCCAACCATCCATGCAGGGTCTCGCCGGCCGTTCTTTTTTTCGAAACCCTGGTAAGTGCCGGGGCCTCCGCCAGTTCGTCCTCGATTGTACTGCCCGCCCGTACCGTGC
>JAGXIC010000048.1 GCA_024635875.1 Pricia sp. | reverse complement strand
GCCTAATGGAAGAGCAGAAAGATGTGGTCGATTTGGGAGGAACAATGCGTTTAGGGGCTTGGGATTGCGATTTGGCCGAAGATAGCCTAGCGCGGAAAGTCTATAACGGTGCCAGTTCCATTTCAGAACGCCACCGCCACCGTTATGAATTCAATAACGCTTATAGGGCACCGCTGGAAGCCGCGGGATTGATTGCATCGGGAATAAATAAGGAAACCGGACTGGTAGAAATCATCGAATTAAAAAATCATCCTTGGTTTATTGGTGTGCAATATCACCCCGAATATAAAAGTACGGTCGCCAATCCGCATCCGTTATTCGTTGGATTCGTTAAGGCGGCCTTGATCCAAAAATTGAAGCGAACGAGTGCAATCTCAAAGTAAAACCCATGCCAGTTTGGCATAAATTGGACAATTGGGCATATATTTGTTAATTCACCTATAACGCTGTAAGGTAATGTGCTCAGGGTAGCCGAAGTATGTTGTCGCGAAGCGACTTCCTCGTAGGTTTGGCCGGAAGGTAAAGTATGCATCACACTAAGTTCTACAAGAATCGCGTGTACCGCCCATACCCTGAAGATCAAAATGTTTGTGGGTAAAAATTAAAGATTACATGGAAGAGAAGAAAGTAGATATAAATTCTATTATTGGTTTTGTACTGATATTCGGTATCCTCATTTTTATGTTTTACCAAAACCAGCCCACACCTGAAGAGGTCAAAGCGGAAAAGGCGAAACAAGAGCAAGTGACCAAAGAAACCGAGCAGCAAGTGCCCGAAGAAAAGGCTACCCCCGAACCTGCGCAAATCAATCTTCAGGATTCCACGGCCGTTGCCGATTATAAGAGCAAAATCGGAGCCTTCGGTTTTACGCAAGCCTCGGATGAGACTGTCAAGTTACAGAATGATCTGGTTTTCTTGGAAATCAGTAACAAGGGTGGCCAGATTGTCGAGGCCCGTATGAAGCAGTACCACACCTTTGATTCCATCCCCGTTTATCTCATCCACGATGGCAACGCGTCGTTCGGATTGCGTTTTACAACCTCCGACAATCGGATGTTGAATACCGAGGACCTCTATTTCGAACCTTCTCTTAGCGAAAGCAATGGTAATCAAGTGCTAACAATGAAGGCCAAAGCTGGGCCCGATAAATTTCTCGAGTACCGATACGAAATGAAACCGGACGACTATATGGTGGATTTCACGGTACGTTCGCAAGGTCTTACTGACGTAATCAATAGCAGCCAGCCGATTGATTTAAAGTGGAAATTAAAAGGTATACGCCATTCGAAAAGTGTAGAATATGAGAATCGATATACCGAACTTACCTATAACAATGACGGTGGCGATATCGATTATCTGTCCATGAGTGGTGATGATAAAGAAAAGGGCGAAGATGTAAAGTGGATGTCTTTTAGGCAACACTTTTTCAGTTCGATATTGGCCGACAAGAATAATTTTAAAACTGTCGATTTTACTTCCGTTGATTTGGTCGAGGACGAAACCCAAGACCAAGCCTTCACAAAAGAGTTTGGAGTGTCTATTCCCTTGGTGGCAGAGGGTGGAGAAATTTCACGAAATATGCAGTGGTACTATGGTCCTACCGATGTCGAGGTTTTATCGAAATATGATGAATTGGGTCTCGACGATTCCATTCCCTTCGGATGGGGCATCTTCGGGTGGATCAACCGCTATGTATTTACACCCTTTTACGGGTTTTTAAGCTCCTTTTTGCCCTTTGGTATCGCTATTGTGGTCATGACTATCTTGGTGCGTTTGGTCATGTCTCCCGCTACATATAAGTCGTACCTGTCGCAGGCGAAAATGAAGGTTTTGAAACCTGAAATCACCGAATTGGGGGAGAAGTATAAGGACAATGCCATGAAAAAACAGCAAGAAACCATGAAGCTGTATGGTAAGGCGGGTGTTAGCCCCATGAGCGGCTGTGTCCCTGCACTGTTGCAGATGCCCATTTTCTATGCGCTGTTCATGTTCTTCCCGACCTCTTTTGCATTGCGCCAAAAACCATTCTTATGGGCCGATGACCTTTCATCTTATGATGTGGTCGCCAATCTACCTTTCGAGATACCGTTTTATGGAGATCATGTAAGCCTTTTCCCTATTTTGGCGTCGGTAGCCATTTTCTTTTACATGATGATGACTACAGGGCAAAACATGCCAACACAACCGGGCATGCCGAACATGAAGTTCATCATGTACCTGATGCCCATAATGATGCTGTTCTTCTTTAACAATTACGCCAGTGGTCTTAGTTTGTACTATTTTGTCTCGAACCTAATTACCATCGGCATCATGTTGGTCATCAAGAACTTTATTCTCGACAATGATCGGATTCATGCCCAGATACAGGAAAACAAAAAGAAGCCGAAAAAGGAAAATAAGTTTCAACGTAAAATGCGCGAGATGATGGAGCAGGCCGAAGAGCAAAAAAAAGTTGGAAAGCGGTAGGCTAGAATTATCTTTTGCCTTTAGGCCCATACTTTCTTAAGTATCAAATTAGAATGCCATGATAAAAAAAAGACCCTGACATTCCTGTCAGGGTCTCCAGCATCAAGTTAGATTGGTTTGGTAAGATTTGGGAGTGTAAAGATGCGAGTTACATCCCATTAATACAAAAGGAAGTTGTCAAGTTCCTGTTCTTGTATGCCAAGAATGTCTATGATGATGTTTGTATGGGTATCGTAGGCTTATCCGGAGTGTATTTCCAAAAAATTCCCCCCTACTTTTTTCTAAAAACATTTTCAGTTACTGGCAACGCTGTTATCCTGTTAATGGTTAGACGGACATTGTAATTTACAAAACTTCTCGGGGTAACACTGCTTTGAGACGAAGCTGTACCATTCCTAAAATGAATGCTGTCAAACAACAAATTTTGTTTACTATTCATCCTTGTTATATAAACAAAATAAAAATAATTGGTTAGAATGAAATCAGTACATTCCTTTCTTCCCACTTCAGTTTACTCATAGAGGTAAGCTGTTAGGGAGGTAGATTCTAATGAAATGGGAGAACAATAACGTAACAATAAAAATCCCATCCGAGCAGTTGCCTGGATGGGATTTTTGTTAAATTAACTGTTTTATGGAAAAACGATAGTAACTTTTTTCTCCATTAATTAGTCGTATCCGGAATCAACACGGTATCGATAGCATGGATAACCCCGTTGATAGCCTGCACGTTCGTTACCGCTATATTCACTCCAGCGTTTCCTGAGCCATCAGTAATTGTAAATGTATCTGCAGAAGTGACGAAAGTGATTTCATCACCTTCTAACGTAGCAGCGGTAAGTCCGTTAACTAAGTCACCGGAAACTACATTGGCACCAGCGATAACATGATGTTGTAGTACGGCTGTCAGGGCATCACCTTCAGGCACTGCCTCCAATGCTTCAAAAGCACTGTTAAGCGGCGCAAACACGGTAAACGGTGCAGGTGCGGTTCCCCAAGGTGTGCTTAAGGTAGCAACAAAATCAGGTTGTCCTTCCGCGGTTAAAGCACCCACCAAAGCCGAAAAATTGGCACTATCGGCAACTGCAAAATCAACCACCGTTGGTAAGTCTATTACCAAATCTACCGCATGTATTATGCCATTGGTTGCCACTATATCTGCGATAGCAACAGTGCTTTCGCCGTTCAATGTGACGCCATCGTCTGTATTTACATAGATGCTTAAATTGTCGCCGTCTTCATTGACAGCTGCAGTATTGGCATAGGAATTTGACAAGTCTGCCGCGGCCAGGGCGCTACCTGCTATAACATGGTTTGATAGGATATTGTTAATATCATTATCATCGGGATTTTCAAAAGCTGCAAAACCATCGTTTACCGGCGCAAACACGGTAAAAGCTGTCTCTTCAGAACTCAGTAAGTCGGTAAACGTGATGTTGTCACCAGCGGTTAGAGCGCCTACCAATTCAGAAAGTGCGGGATTGTTCAGGGCATGGTTAACAATATTCGGCAAACCAATAACTTGGTCCACAATATGAACCACCCCGTTCGATGCCTCAACATCAGCGCTGGTAACGGTTGAACCGTTAATTTTTACACCATCGGAAATATCGACAAACAGACTTAACGCCTTGCCGTCTACTCCGGCTGTAGAAGAAGAACTGACGTAGGTCGTAGTAAGCGCAGAAGATTCTAGTGCCGAACCTGTAATGACATGGTTTAGCAGTACTTGACTAAGCACCTCATCAGGTACATCGGCTACCGAGGCAAAGCCACCATCACTTAGAAATGTAGCGAACGCCTCATTTGTCGGGGCAAAAACGGTAAAAGGTCCGTCACCTTCTAGTGTGCCGACCAAATCCGCTTCTTGTAAAGCGGCCACTAAGCTTTCCAATTCTGGGGTGGCAATGGCCACATCGGCAATAGTGGTTCCTTCCTCTGGCGTCGGAGGCTCTGGCGTCGGTGCCTCTGGAGCCATAGGTGGGGCCGGAGTCACACCATTGTTGTCATCATTACTGCATGAAACTATAAGCAGGAACATCAGTGACAAGAGCGATAAAAATTTAAAATTCAAGAATTTCATAAAGGTTCTTTTAAGGTTAAACAATTAAACGGACCATCAATTATTGAAAATCCTATTTTTCTTACACAAATATAAGCAACGATCTGTAAATGTTTAACCTTTTAGAAAAAAAGTTTAACACTTTTAAATTAATTTTTTTCAATTACAAGGTGAAATCGGTTTACTACTATGCAATTTCTTATTTTTGTGGTCCAATATGTGGGCATGAAAAGAAAGGTGGTTATCGGGTTATCTGGCGGCGTAGATTCGAGTGTGGCGGCGTACCTGCTCAAGGAGCAAGGCTATGACGTCATCGCTCTTTTTATGAAAAATTGGCACGATGATTCGGTTACGATTTCTGAGGAATGTCCGTGGTTGGAAGACAGCAACGATGCGCTCATCGTGGCGGAAAAATTGGGGATTCCTTTCCAAACGGTAGATTTGAGCGTGGAATATAAGGAGCGTATCGTCGACTATATGTTCGCGGAATATGAAAGGGGACGTACGCCCAATCCCGATGTGCTCTGCAATCGGGAAATAAAGTTCGATGTGTTTCTTAAAATCGCTTTACAACTGGGTGCCGATTTTGTGGCCACGGGTCACTACTGCCGTAAAGGTGTTTTAAAAAATACGGACGGAAGTGAAACCTATCAGCTATTGGCCGGAAAGGATGCTAACAAAGACCAATCCTATTTTTTATGCCAGCTTTCCCAAGAGCAGTTGTCTAAAACGCTTTTTCCGATCGGTGAACTGATCAAACCGGAAGTCCGTCGAATTGCAGCGGAAAACGATTTGATTACAGCGAATAAAAAGGATTCTCAAGGCCTGTGTTTTATTGGAAAGGTCAAGTTGCCCGATTTCCTACAACAAAAACTAAAGCCTAAAAAGGGGGTTATCGTCGAGGTACCTTCAGATGTGGTCCACTATCAAAGAACTGTTCCTGATTTTAGTGATAAAGCCGATGAATTGGCCTACTATTCCCAAAAACCGCTATACCAGATTAAGGACGGTAGAATAGTGGGCGAGCATCAAGGTGCCCATTACTTTACGAAAGGCCAACGCAAGGGATTGGATGTCGGGGGTACCAAAGAACCACTTTTTGTCATCGACACCGATGTGGACGAAAATATCATCTATACGGGACAGGGCAAATCGCACCCGGGACTGTATCGAAGAACGCTCTTCGTAACGGATGATGAGCTGCATTGGGTACGCACGGATCTGGCTCTCAAAATAGATAGTGCTATGTCCGTAATGGCGCGAATTCGATATCGCCAGCCGTTGCAAAAAGCGATGTTGTACAAAATCGATGGCGGATTGTACGTTGATTTTGAAGAGGAACAGTCCGCCATCACCGAAGGGCAGTTTGTAGCTTGGTATATCGAAGACGAGCTGATCGGATCGGGAGTGATTTCTTAGAAAAAATGGACATAGGATTATAGGGCATAGGATTTAGGACTAAACGATTTGCCTCTAAATTTCAATGTATCATTCTAGGGGAAATCCCTCGCCTTTACGCGAAAACTTTAATTTGATTTGCTGTTCCCTTTGCGGGATACGCCGTTCGCCAAAAAAGCATAAAGCGATCTGGGTATGCCGTTGGGGCGGACAGTTGAACTTTAGCCGACTTTGAGTCGGAATCAAAACCCGTCGATTTTTAGCCCCCGAAGGTTCGGGGGTATTTTAGTTTTTTTTAATCTCAATTCTTACATCGTACATCTTTCATCCTAAATCTTAATTCACACCGGATATAATGAACACTAGAATCACGGAACTTTTTGGCATAGAACACCCCATCGTTCAAGCCGGTATGGTCTGGGCGAGTGGTTGGCGTTTGGCATCGGCCGTTTCCAAAGCCGGGGGATTGGGACTTATCGGAGCGGGTTCCATGTATCCTGAAGTTTTACGGGAACATATCCAAAAATGCCAACAGGCGACGGAGTTTCCCTTCGGTGTGAACGTACCTCTTATGTATCCGGATGTTGACAAGCTGATGCATATCATCGTCGAACTCGGCGTAAAAATCGTTTTTACTTCCGCAGGGAATCCTAAAACCTATACCTCCTTTTTAAAGGAAAACGGTATTAGCGTTGTCCACGTAGTCAGCAGTGTAAAATTTGCCTTAAAAGCTCAGGATGCCGGTGTCGACGCCATAGTCGCCGAAGGTTTTGAGGCAGGTGGACATAACGGTCGGGACGAGACCACTACCTTGACCTTGATTCCAGCAGTAAAGGAAAAAATCCATATTCCCCTCATCGCCGCTGGCGGGATCGCGACGGGCCGCGCCATGTTGGCCGCTATGGTCTTGGGCGCAGACGGGGTACAAGTCGGCAGCCGGTTCGTGGCCAGTCATGAAGCTTCGTCCCACGACCTGTTCAAACAAAAGGTAGTCGAAGCTGGGGAAGGGGATACGCAGCTTACCCTAAAAGAGCTGGCACCGGTACGTTTGCTAAAGAACAAGTTTTACAATGACGTGCAGCAGGCCTATGCCAATGGAGCGACCACCGATGAATTAAAAGCCCTTCTTGGCCGTG
>JAGXIC010000047.1 GCA_024635875.1 Pricia sp. | reverse complement strand
GATGAGGTCTTCTGCGGCCTTAATGGCCAAGAATGAAGTTCCTTCGCCCTCTTCAGGTTTTAAAATGCGCCTCTCTTTGATTCCGGTTCTAGTAACGATCCACTCATCGTTGGTCTCCACCATACTTTCCAACATTTGATTGGTCAGCACAAATTTTGGTACGTAACCCCCTACAGCCGTAATCGCTGCCGTTAATCCACCCATCTTAAAGTCAGTTTGATCTAAAATCCTTCAAAACTCGTGAAAATTAATCATTTTCCATGGAAAATATTCCAAAAACCAGGTGTTTTTGGAATTTAAACCGGGCCGTTGATTCGAAAGCTACGAAATACACCGAAATCTCCACCTATCCATGGATTATTGCAGCAAGGATAATGAGAGAATTAAAATGGGAGAGTTCCATCCATAAAAAAACTCCCGTTTGCATCACGGGAGTTCTAAATTTTTCAAAGAGGCGTAATCGATTTCCCTATGCCTCTATCTCTTCGGTCTTATCGATCAAAACCTGACCTTTGTAGTATAGTTTGCCCTCATGCCAGTGAGCCCTGTGGAACAGGTGCATTTCACCGGTTGTAGGGTCGGTCGCCAAAGTAGGGGCTACGGCTTTGTAGTGGGTTCTTCTCTTGTCTCTTCTAGTTTTTGAAATTTTTCTTTTGGGATGTGCCATCGTAACTTATTTATCCGTTAACAGTTTTTTTAATTCGTCCCACCGGGGATCGTTTTCCTTTTTATTTTCAATTGTTTCCTTGGGCTGTAATTCTTCCAGCCTTTTCAAAGCTTCCGACTGCAAACTGCCGTCAAGAACCCCTGGATGTATACGCTTCAGCGGGACGGCCAAAACCAACATTTCATATATATACTGGGCAATATTGACTTGATGTGCCCCGTGGGGAACGATTAAAATATCATCGTCTTCGTCATTGTATTCGTCGCCGAACTTTACTACCAGTTCCAACTGGGCAGAAATCGGTTGTTCATACGGTTCACTGGTCAGATCGCAATCAAGGTTTACCGTACCAATAGCCTCCATCTCAAATTCAAGCATGGTGCTCATTTTTGTTAAGGCAACGTTCAGCGCCATATTGGCCGCGTTGAACTCATCATACCCAAAAGATTCAAAGAACGCGTTATCGATTTTGTATTCAAAGTTGTGCTTTCCTTGCTTTAAACCCGAGAAAGGAATGTTAAACTCCTTTTGCTTCATCATCTCAACACTAATTTTAACAAAAAAGCCTATTTAAAGGCGGATGCAAAGATACTATTATTTTCATAAATACCAAACCGTTGCAAATGGTCTAAATGCTTGTTTTAAATGTCTCAGAATGTGTGTGTGAACATCCAAACATGCGTATCTTTATTCTACGTAATTAGCGTTCAATGAAAAAGGAAAAGGATAATTTTTCGAAACAATCGGCACGCTACCAAAAGTTTAGGCCCCGCTATCCGGAAGCTTTGATCGACAGGATTTGCGAACATCTTCCTGTTAGAAATCTCGCTTGGGACTGCGCCACCGGAAACGGACAAATCGCTACTATTCTCTCGGGGAAATTTCAAAATGTTATCGCCACCGATATCAGCCGCGAACAGCTCAAAATAGCCCCACAGAAAGAAAATATAACCTACAAGGTCGAAAGGGCGGAAAAAGCTTCATTACCCGATACATCCGTGGATCTTATCGTAGTTGCACAGGCCATACATTGGTTCGATTTCGAACATTTTTATGCGGAAGCGAAAAGGGTATTAAAGAAGGGTGGAATACTTGCGGTTGTCGGCTATCCGTTATTGACTACCGAAAATTCCGAACTCAATAGGCTGATAACTTATCTTTATAGGGATGTTTTGGGCAATTATTGGGATGCCGAACGTAAATATATCGATGACCACTATATGTCCATCCCTTTTCCCTTTGAAGAGTTTCAACTGCCGGAGTTTGAAATCACCTATAACTGGACCTTCGAGCAGCTTACGGGCTACCTCGAAACTTGGTCCGCTGTAAATCATTACCAGAGAAACGGCGGGACCAACCCTTTGAACCTTATCGAAATCCCATTGAGAAAAATTTTTTACGACTCTGAACAGGTTAAATCCAAGTTTAAAATTATAGGCAGGTATGGCAAGGTTTAATACATTCGATAAAACGATAAAAAATAGTAAATATGGACACCTCAAAACGCAAAAACATTACCTCTTTATTGCAACGGACTCCTGTCAATTGGCAAAAAGTACTTTCCGATTGTATCGCATCTTTTGATTGTTCGACCGGGACCCTACATTTTTTGGAAACCGATTCCTCTTTACTGAAACTACAGGCCCAAATCGGCATTCCCTCTTTTTTACTTCCCAAAGTATCGGAGATTCCAGTAGGAAAAGGGATGGCGGGTATCGCTGCCGAGAGACGTGAACCAGTGGAGATGTGTAATCTTCAGACCGATACTTCGGGAGTCGCCCGTCCGGCCGCGAAAGAAACCAAGGTCGAGGGGTCGATTGCGGTACCTCTAATACTCGATGACGTTTTATACGGTACTTTGGGTATTGCAAAACCGGTGCCCTATGAATTTACGGAAGATGAACGGAAGGAACTTATGGCCATTGGTGCAGAAATCGCTAGAGTTTTATCTTAAAACGCTAGGTGCATTCCGCAGTGCGCTTTACGCTGTTTGGCGATTGGCGAAAAAAAATCATACGCGGTCAATGGCGGAAATTATCGCCGAATTATGAACTATCGCCGGACCCTTTGCCGCTGTAAGGGATTTTCGGTGAGCTCTTGATATTCTTTCCGGTTTCTAAAAATAGAGATGGCCGTAAATACTGCCTCCTTAAACGAGCTGTGGTCTGCTTTGCCCTGTCCGGCGATTTCGTAGGCAGTGCCATGGTCGGGTGAGGTACGGACTTTCGAAAGACCTGCGGTAAAGTTCACGCCCATGCCAAACGATAAGGTTTTAAAAGGAATCAAGCCTTGATCGTGATAGGCGGCCAAGATGGCATCAAAGTTTTTGTAATTTTCAGAACCAAAAAAGCTATCGGCCGAATAGGGGCCAAATACCAAATGGCCGGCGTCTGACATTTCCTTGATTATCGGCTTGAGCAGCTCATCGTCTTCTTTGCCAATGACCCCATTGTCGCCACTATGTGGATTGATGCCCAAAAGGGCCACTTTGGGCGCGCGTACGCCAAAATCCATTCGCAACGATTTTTCGATGGTCCTGACCTTACTGCGGATCAAGATTGGGTTAATGGCCGAAGACACGTCCTTTACTGCTACGTGATCGGTAAGAAGACCTACTTTTAATCCATCGGTGACCATGAACATAAGGCTTTCACCTTCAAGTTCCTGCGCTAGAAAGTCGGTGTGGCCGGGAAATTTGAAGTCCTCCGTCTGAATATTATTTTTATTAATCGGTGCGGTAACCAAAACATCGATATCGCCGTTTTTCAAGGCCCCTACGGCCGCGCGTAAAGATTTCAAGGCATATTGCCCCCCTTCTTGGGTAGCTTCGCCGAACTTTATATCTGGAACTTCCTTCCAGACATTGACCACATTGACCTTTCCGTCAATGGCCATTGCGGCTTCTTGAACGCCGTTGTATTTGATATCGATATCCAGTTCTTTTTGTTGAAAGGAAATCGTCTTGCTAGAGGCAAAGAGTATCGGGGTACAAAAATCCAACATCCGGGAATCTTCAAAGGTCTTAAGCGCGACCTCGCATCCGATGCCGTTCAGATCGCCTATAGAAATGCCCAATTTTATTTTACCGTCTTCCCGCATGATATTCTCTACCTTTGTACAATTAATTTTTGCCATTGCAATAGCTACAAAACTAGTTAATTTAGACGGAACATGTTTACGGGAATCATCGAAACATTGGGGGAAATTCAGCGGTTGGACCATGAAGGAACCAACCTTCATATCACCATTAAGTCGGCTTTGGCCACTGAACTGAAAATCGACCAAAGCGTAGCCCATAACGGTGTCTGCCTTACGGTTGTTGCTGTGGATGGCCAGACCTATAAAGTCACCGCTATTGCCGAAACCTTACAGAAAACCAACTTGAATCAGCTCGCGGTGGGCGAAAAGGTCAATTTAGAACGTGCCATGATTTTGGGAAGCCGGCTCGACGGACACATCGTTCAGGGCCACATAGACCAAATCGGCGTCTGTACGCTTATAAAGGAAGAAAATGGAAGTTGGGTCTTTACCTTCGCGTATGACCCTAGCATGGGTAACCCTACCATTGAAAAAGGATCAATTACTATTGATGGAACCAGCCTTACCGTGGTCGATTCCGGAAGTAATACCTTCAGCGTGGCCATAATTCCCTATACCTACCAACATACACGTTTCAACTCGTATAAAGTTGGCAGCGTCGTGAATTTGGAGTTCGATGTCATCGGAAAGTACGTGGCGAAGTTAATGGGGAAATAGGTTTAAGCTTAGCACGGGTCTCAAGGATGAGCTAAAATGTTCTCACTCCTCAAAAAAGCTAATCGATGACCCTATCCAAGTTTCATCGACTTGGTGCGAAACGTTGATCATCTCGCCTTTGCTCATACGGGTCAGATTGATTACCGGTTTCAATCGATTTTCTTGCTTACTCCAGACATACAACATACGGAGCTCCACTTTTGAATTTTTTGCCGTGTTGGTCTTCACCAGCGGTGCATATTTCACTTTTTGTTGAAGGATATAGTTCTGTTTGTCGTCTATTTTATCAATAGTGGCTTTATCGGGATGAAGGTTTACGCCCTGCCCCGCAAAGGAAAACAAGGGCTTCAATACATAATCCCCCAGATTCAAATTTTTTGGATAGTCGTTCAGATAATAGGATGCCGGTATGTTCTTATGCTGCAACAGCGGCATGATGCATTTTGATACTACAAAGAACCAATCGGGGTGGGTGACCCATCGCACATCAAGATCGTCGTTGAGGTTGAAAGCGATATCAAGGTTTTCTATCCGTTGCAGTTCGTCAAAAATAACGCGGTTATAAATCCTGTGGATGGGCGTTTTTCGTCCGTCTTTTTCGTAGAACAGTTTTTTACCTTCCTTTATGACCTTGGTCATACAGACCACTTCAATACCCAAAGCTTTTTTGGTGGCCCAGAAATCGATGCGTGTCTTTTGCTTTTCGGGAAAGAGCTCTAAAAGGATGACATTCTCCGGTTTTTCGTTCCCTAGGATAACTTCCTTGATTTCGTTGAGATAGCTTTCGTCGTTCAGACCGCTGAAATAATAATCCAAGCCCTCTTTGGGAAGGTTTGGATAGCATTTGCGAAACGCCCTTCCCAAAAAGGGCTGGTAGAAGAAAAGGGTCGGAAAGGCCTGCAATTCGATGAGTTGAGGGGTTATCCCCCCTTTGCCGTCATCACAAAGCCCGAAATCGATGGCTAAAAAATCAGGACGCCCCATCGGAAGCGGCGATTGTAATTCTTTGGGGATAAAGGTATCCCGTATTTTTTGGAAGTCGATTTCCCCAAGCTGCCCTATGATGGCATCACAGGCGGAAAACACATCCCTTTTCAGGATTGCATCGATAAAAACCGGTGTTTCGGAAATTCTGAAGGCACTGGGCTCCGAATAGGTATCCTCTATATGCTTGAGCAGGTCTTCGTAATATTCGGGTTTGAATTCCCTATTGAACTTATCCCTGATTTTTGATATCATACCAATAGTAATTTTTGGATGTCTATGGCTTTCGCTGCCAACCGCAGGAAATTCGGAATAATAGTTTGGTTTGTTTTCATGATCTTTTCATCATCGACCAATTGCTCCAGCATGTTAAGATATTTCCGTTTGCCGAATTTTTTGATAATCGCGTTCCTTTTTTCCTCTTTTTTAAAGTGGCGCAACATCCCTTCGGAATCCGCTTCGGGATGAAATTGCACCCCAAAAATCTCCTTACTGTACCGGATTGCCATGACCGCCCTTTCCAAGGGTACATGCGAGCGCACTTTTTCTTTGGCCAGCACTTTCCCCTCTAAAGTATCGAGCTTCCATTCCGAAGGGCCAACGACCTGATAATCCCTCGAATCTACCGCATAAAAAGGATTGGCCAATCCTTCGAACAAAATTTCGTTCTCTCCGCTTATTGTCTTAAAGATAGGATAAATTCCAAACGAGGTAGAGCGACGCTTCGTGACCTTGGCCAAATCCCAGTGCACACAGGCGAGCTGAAAGGAATGGCAGATCAGAAAGAGGTGCTTTTTATCGGGTTTTGACAGGTTGTGTAGTAGCAGTGCGTCCAGAAAACCGAAATACTTGTATTCCCACTCTTGTTCAGATATCAAAGGTGAACCGGGACCGCCGGAGGATAGGTAGATATCAAAGTCTTCCAAAATTGGGATCTCTCCTTTGACCCTGACCTCGAAAACTTCGAAATGGCCTTGCTTGCCGTCTTCTGCTAAAAAATCGCCCGCTATCATTTTCAGACAACGCATACCCTCATTGGGCTCTCCGGCATTCATATCGAGAATTGCTATTCTATAATTTTTGACCATGTTTCTTTTTAATCGCATTGCGAGCTTTACAGACCTTAGGCCTTTAGGGCGTGGCAGTCTGTTGAACTTGGCCGAACGCTTTTATGAAACTATCCGCCCACTTCAACAGATTGCCTCGCCAATTTGGGATAAGCCCTCATTGGCTCGCAATTGTTCTTTTTAATAACGCCCTCTGAACTAAAATAATGCCTGAAAAAGCCTCACAGTCCCTTTTTCGTCTGCTGCACGATATATTTCGACACCTCACAAAGGTCTCCGGTTTCTTCGAACACCTTAAGTTGACGGTCGGCACCAGAACCCTGTTCGAGTATTTGATAAACATAGTTTACTTCCGAACGGCATCCTAGTACGTCGACGACGTCATCGATAAAATCCAGCAGCTCGTTCATCAACTGGGCGAAAGGCACTTCTTCTTCCTTGCCGAAATCGATCAATTTGGCCTCTACGCCCCATCTTGCGGCACGCCATTTATTCTCGTTCAAGAGCAGTCGACGGTAGTTTTTGAAGGTTTGGTTCTTTTGGTGCAATTTATGCAATTTGGCCACGATACATTGCATCAAGGCCGCTATGCAAGTTACCTCATCGACCGTCATGACAACATCGCAGATTCGGAACTCTATCGTTGGATAGAACGGATGCAAACGGATGTCCCACCATATTTTCTTGGCGTTATCGAGACAACCTGTGCGCACCAAAATATCTACAAACTTGTCGTATTCCCCTACGCTTGCAAAAAACGGTGGAATACCCGTTCTGGGAAATTTATCGAAAACTTTGCTCCGAAACGATTTGAACCCGGTTTCGCGCCCCTCCCAAAACGGACTGTTCGTGGAAAGTGCATAGAGATGCGGTAAAAAGTAGCGGGCAACGTTCAAAATTTCAAGGCCCTCATCACGACTAGGGATCGCGACATGTACATGCATTCCGAAAATTAGGTTGCCCCGGGCTACGTCTTTCATTTCTTCGACAATCTCATCGTACCGGGGTTTCGAGGTAATCAGCTGTTCGTGCCAAAGCGAGCTGGGGTGCGTACCGGAAGCGGCCACCTTGAGACCTTCGTTATCGGCCAATTTGATGATCTGTTCCCGAAGATAGGAAACCTCGTCCCGCACCTGATGTATGTTCTCGCATACATTGGTGCCCATTTCGATCATCGACTGGTGCATTTCTTCCTTGATCCGTTCTTGAAGTAACACCTTGCCCCCATCGATGATTTTCGACATCTGTGACCGAAGCTTAAACGTATCGCTGTCCAGAACCTGGAATTCTTCCTCAATACCCAGTGTGAATTTATGCATGATGGTGATTTTGTTTGATCAGATTGCTTACTTGGTCTTTTTCGGTGCTGACTTCGCCGGGGATTTCTTGGTCGCGCCAGTTTTTGATTTGGCGGGCGCTTTTCCCTTAGCAGGTGCTTTAACTTTTACTTTGGCCGGAGCCTTCGCCTTGACATTTGGTTTCTGCTTTGTCGGCGCTTTCGCTTTAGCGGGAGATTTTTTGACCGGTGTCATTTTCTTGTCTGATTCCGCTTTCTTCTTGGCCGCAGCCGCTTTCTTCTTGGCCGCGACGGTCATTTTAACCTCTTCCGCAGTTTTCAGATTGACCTTGCCTCTTTTCGGAGCCTCGGGCGCAATTGAGTTTTTGACGAATCCGCCCCAAGAGGTATTATTCTGTTTGGGTTTATGTGCATTTGCCTTTTCAACTGCATATTTCGCGGAGTGCTCAACGATCCAATCGAAATTCTCTTGCCCTACGGAATGTAAATCCGCATCGGGTGCGGGATTACAGAAATCAATGGCGTACGGTATACCATCTCTCACCGCAAATTCTACGGTGTTAAAATCATAGCCGAGCACCTTGTTGAGCTTTAAGGTATAGTCGTGTACCGTTTTCAAAAGTTTCTTCCGTTCATCGCCCGTGGCCTTGATTTCACTCACATAACGCTCGTGAAAAGGTTTTCTCGGATCATAGGGCATAATGTGCACGTATTTTTGACCTAGGCAATACACCCGGAAATAATCATCAAAAACGATTTCTTCCTGTAACATCATCACCAATTGGCCGGTTTCGGCATGGCTGGCAAAGAGCGCATCTGCATTTTCTACCTTATATACATCTTTCCATCCACCGCCATCAAAAGGTTTCATATACGCGGGAAAGCCGATGTAATTAAAAATATAATCCCAGTCTAAGGGGGCCACTAGGTTTCGGAACGACTTCTCGCTAGTATCATCGGGCCTTGTGTTCGAGGGCAACAATACTGTTTTTGGTACCGGAACGCCCAACTCCATCGCCAAGCAGTTATTAAAAAATTTCTCGTCAGCGCTGAACCAAAACGGATTGTTGATAACGGCCGTACCCATTAGGGCTGCATTTTTAACGTACGATCGGTAAAATGGAACCCCTTGTGACATCCGGTCGAGAATCACATGATACCCATAATCAATGCCTTGTTGTACCTTGTCTATCTGAACGGGTTCGGCAATTACCTTCCCGTTACCCAATTCGTTCACTTTGTCTATAAAGGCCCATGGAAAAGTGTCTTCCTGACCGAAAATTATACCTACTTTTTTTGCCATAATAATTAATTTGTATTAGTCATTCCCGCGAAGGCGGGAACTTTTATTGTTTGTTTTACCGTTTTAGTTTGTTTGGTTTAAGGTTTAATACTGAACTCGTCTAGACTTTTTCTTTTACCTGCGATTTTAACATTTTGCACCCTAATTTCCTTATTTTTGAGTTCCGTAGCTACGGCTATGCAACTAAAATATGACTTCATTTGGGCACAAAAACCGAAAATTTCGGTTCCATACAAAAAGTCTAAACATGTTCACTGCCTTCGGCAGGTTCAAATTTTAAGGTCAAGGGTTGTTAACCTCAAACTTTGAACAGCTGGGAAGCAGCCAGTGAACCTTAAACTACTTCCAGACGAATGACCATAGCCCGGAAACGTTTAAAAATATCTATCAACATACTCCGGAAACATCATTTTCCAAAGTGGCCAGTCGTGGGGCGTCCATTTTTTTTCGTCGTACCAGTGGTCGATGCCCTTGGCGTTTAAAATACCGGACATGTGCAGGTTTTTGTCCCTACAGATATCCCAATCCGAAGTGCCCAGTACGATTTGCATGTGATTGTATTTCCATCCCTCTTCATTCTGCATAAACTCATCGGGACAGTTGTAATAGATACGCATGTCGTCACTCAATTGGGCCATATTTCGGATGTTGAATGCCGCACTCATGGCAATTAAATGCGAAACCAAATCTGGAAAACGAAATGCGGCATTCGCCGCGTGATAGCCACCAAAACTTACCCCGGCAACCGCGACGCGATGGGTATTGCATTCGCCTTGAATATACGGAATCATTTCGTTCCGCAAAAACTGCATGTACAGTTCGTAATTATGGATTTTTTCTTCGGTGATCATATGGTCGTGATAGAACGAAAGCATATCCAAAGTTTCCACATTGTATAGCTTAATACGCCCCGCCTCGACAAACTGCATCACCGCCCCCGTGAGTCCGAAATCGGTATTTTGGGTAAATTGCCCGCCGGAAGAAGGAAACATCAATATAGGATGCCCCCAATGCCCCGTCACCTCGACATTTATGTTACGCCCCAGGGTGTTCGAGTAATAGGGAATATGCTCGATTTTCGCCATGTCATAAATATAAATTAAATTCGCTATCCTCTAAGGAATTAAGCCGGCAAAAGTAAATAATTTTCTAAGACGGTATACGAATATTTTATATTCGTTATACTTGCAGCCCCTTACCCATTTCTATGCAATTTCAATTCGAATTTATCGGCGCAAAAGGTCGTTTCTTTTCAAAATATTTAGACCGAATCGTCACTTTTCGTTTTATGGCTCCTGCCGACTACTGGGACGCGTCCCATAAATTTCCCGTGCTTTTAATGAACGACGGGCAAGATTATACGGCTATGAAACTCGAGAAAACCTTTTCGGAAGCCTATGCATCCAAGGCCGTGCGCCCGTTCGTATACATAGGTCTGGAATGCAACGAAAATCGTATGCACGAATACGGTACCGCGGCTACCGCCGATTTTAAGGGGCGTGGCGGCAGGGCTTACGAATATTCCAAATTTGTCATTGAAGAGTTCATTCCCTTTCTAAAAAAAGAGTTCAAGGTCTCTAGGGATAAAAAGGACTGGGTGTACTGCGGGATGTCTTTAGGAGGATTATCGGCCTTCGACATCGCCTATCGCCATTCTGACATCTTTAGCAAAATCGGTGTGTTCAGCGGCTCTTTCTGGTGGCGCAAGAAAGCCTATGTTAAAAAGGATGTCGCCGACCGCAGCCGCATCTTGCTCGATCTGATCAAAAACGGGAAGAAGTCGCCCCACTTAAAATTTTGGCTGCAAACGGGCACCGAAGATGAGAAAGCCGATCGCAACAACAATGGGGTCATAGATTCTATTGACGACACCCTTGATGTTATCAAGGAACTGCGTGCCAAGGGCTATTCATATCCCGGCGCAATCAAATATGTGGAACTCACAGGTGGCAAACACGATTTGCCCACCTGGGAGAAAGTTTTTCCAGAATTTGTGGTGTGGGCTTTTGGGAAGTAATTCCGCAATAAAACATACAAAATCAACGCAACCTTTGTCCAACTATGCATCTTTACAAAAATGCATCGAATGAAATGTACGTATCACTTGCTCGCTGCCCTGCTGTTTTTTAGCTCTTGCGATACGTATGAAAGTGGGCCAATAATCACCGATGAATTTTCAATTGTAGGAAAATGGACACTGACCGAAGCATATATTAGTTCTGGTGGGCCTCAATATTGGACGGAAGTCGAAAACGGAGAGGAAATTAATTTCTTTGATAACGGAACATTCTCTTCGAACAGATTTACGGAGTGCTCTAAAGGAAATTTTTCGATAGTAGAAAATGAACTGCTTTTGCAATACGACTGTGAAGGATTCGATGCGGTTTCCGAAAGTGATGAAGGCCTGATAACCTACACTTTGGAATTTTATTCCCATTATTTTATTGTCACTCCAACTAGCGGCCCTTTTTGTATTGAAGGTTGCAGCTACAAATACAAGAACTGAGAATAGTAAAACGCAATCCTCAAGCTTTATACTCCAGCAAAGTTTCAAAATCGGTATACGCCAACGCTTTTTCATGAGTAGCTTCTAAAACAACTTGCGGTGCCTTGCCCGCTTTTTCGGCTTCGATCCAGCGTGATATGCAGAGACACCATGAATCGCCAGCCTTCAGTCCGGGAAATTGCCATTCCGGCCTTGGGGTAGAGAGATCGTTGCCCTTGGCTTTGGTATGTTCCAAAAAATCGTCGGTCATGATGGCGCATACCACGTGGGTGCCGACGTCTTGCTCGCCAGTCTTGCAAAAGCCGTCACGGTAGAAGCCTGTCATCGGATCGGTACAACACGATTGTAGTGGTGTTCCTAAAACATTCTTACTGTCTTTTTGCATAATTCTAAATGTATGGAAAAAACTGCTAATTGAACCAGCGAAAGGCCTTACGGGCCAATTTTAATTTCCATACCGTCCTTGTTTTTTCTAGGATTCCACGTATCGTTTTTTGATTGATACGTGCAGCAACAGGATACGGATATACCCGGTCGTTCAAATTACGTATGGGGATGTTCGCGTGTTTGGCCAGTTCGAGTTCCTGCACCAGTTCCCCGGCCCGGGGCGCTATCATGCTGCCGGAAAGTATTTTTTTGCTTCCCAAACCGTTGCTGCCGTCGAGCCATAACGACATCTGTGCATAGGTATATTCTTCGACAATGGCCCTATCGTCATGTTCGAAACTTTGGTCCTTGCGGAGGTACGTGACGCCTTGTTCATGCAACTTTTCTTCCGTAAGTCCGAAATGCGCCACTTGGGGGTCTGTGAAAGTGACCCAGCTGAGGTCGTTCCATGTATTTTTCTTTTTGAAAATCGGAACCAACAGGTTGCGCCAGAGCTGCCGCACCATTTTCTCGGCACCGTGCGAGAACATATAGCTTCCTACGGCATCACCGATGACGTATACTTTCTTGTTGGTACTACGCAGGTATTCGTCGACTTTGATCTTTCCTTTTTCCGTCAGTTCGATGCCCGCGGTATCGAAATGCATCCCTTTTGTGTTCACCGTCCTTCCTACGGAAATCAAAACGGCATCACAGGGAATTTCAAGGATTTCTTTTTCTTTGGATGCAATACCTGCCTTTCCATCCTTAAACAATTGTACCTCTGCATTCGTAAAGATTTGGATGCCCTCTTCCCTAAATCGCATTTCCAAAATTTCGGACACTTTTTCGGGTTCCTTGTCCAGCAACCGTTCACCTCTATTGACGATCGTGACTTTTGAGCCCAGCCTAGAAAACGCCTGCCCCAGTTCGCAACCGACGGGGCCGCCGCCGATGACGATCAAGTTTTCGGGCAATTCGCGGCAGTCGAAGAAAATGGTTTCATTGGTGTAGACCTCTACGGATTCCATCCCCTCGATATCGAGCATTCTGGGCGTGGAACCTGTGCAGAGCAGTATGATACGGGCGGTATAGGTCTCGTCGTTCACCTTAAGGGTATCCCTTGACTCAAAAACAGCCTTCCCAATCACCACATCGATGCCTTTTTTGCGTAAGGCCGCGGCATCTTCCGTATCTTTAATAAAGTTCTGCATTTGGTGGATATGGTCTAAAATACCCCCCATATCGGCCTTCCCGCTCGTTTTGAGCCCGAATCGTTCCGCGGATTTCGCTTGGTGAAATTGGTTGGCGATATTTATCAAGGCCTTGCTGGGCACACAGCCGAAGTTCGTACAATCGCCGCCGAAATTGTCGCCATCTTTTTCGATGAGCAGGGTTTTTAGGCCCAAAACCTTGGCGACGCCCGAACTTCCCAGCCCGGCACTGCCTGCGCCGATTACAATGACGTCATATTTTTTCATGGGATTACGTTGGGGGCAAGCTAAACCTTGATGAAAATCTTCCGCTTATAAAGCACATAGGCCAACCCGCAATAAAAGGCGGCCACTGTCAGCGCGTACAATAAGGATGAGAGTTGCAGCGACATAAAATCGTGCACATAAACGGTGTCAAAAAGCCATCCGTGCAGGGAGTTTTCGCCATCCACTTTAATCATACCCATGATTTTGGATATAAAACTGGACAGAAAATAGAGAATGATGGCATTGGCCCCGGCATAGCGAAAAATGTTTCCGAACTTTATATTCTTTACATCGGTCAAATAGTAGATCAAGGCCAAAATGAGGTTGGCCCATCCGGCGGTTACGAGTACAAAGCTACTGCTCCATAAGGCTTTATTGATCGGGAAAACCACATCCCAAAGGTATCCTATGATTAAAAGAGCCCCGCCCATACCCATGAGAATTGTCGCTTTTTTGGGTTGTTTCGATGTTAGGACCAATCCTGTAAAAATACCCAGCAACGCACTGACAATAGACGGAATGGTACTGAGCAAACCTTCGGGGTCGTAATCTTCTTTGTAGTTATGGGTGCCGAATACCTGGACATCCAAATAATTGGCCAGATTGTTCGGGGCGCGGTCGAAAGTGGATTCCATTCCGTTCACGGGAACAAACCCCATCAAAAGCCAATATCCTATTAATAAAACTACCGAAATACCGATCATGGTCTTCCAATTGCAATTGATAAAGAGGATGGACGCAAAAAAGAACACCACTCCGATACGTTGCAGCACGCCCGGAAATCGGATGTCGGCAAAATCTTTGATGAAAGGAAAACTCAACGTAAAAGCGCCGAGAAAAAGGCCAAGACCTATCAATTTCAAACTGCGGATTACAATTTTTTTATAAGTGCCCGTGTCAACCGCTTTATTTTTATAGGCGAAGGCAATGGAAGTGCCCACGATAAACAAAAAGAACGGAAATACTAGATCTGTAGGCGTATACCCGTGCCATTCGGCATGTCTGAAGGGCGGGAACACGGCGGCCCAGGTGCCGGGCGTGTTGACCAATATCATAAGAACTATGGTCATACCACGGAAAATGTCTACGGAGAGGATGCGGTCTTTCATTCGTTTGTTACTATGTTACTTTGATTTTGAGTTGAAGATTCCCTTTTTAAAATTCGGCTGAAACAATCGTTACAGGTTGAATAGTAAAACCCCAAACGCCATATACTGCTAAATCCATTCCGTGTTTTACATGATGTCCTCCTTCATCCTATTCCATGCCTTGATTAGCAAGAAACCCGAAACAATGGCTACTCCCGTAAGCACCATGGCAGATGTCGTACGCCCATAAATCCAATATCCGGTTGCGAACATAATGGTATATATCAGCACGCAGCCCAATAACATTGCGGTAATTCCCTGTGGAACGCTCCATTTTTCGTCCTTGGCGATATTTTCGCCATCGCCTTTTGCTTCGTTGACCACTTTCGCCCAACCGGGACCTCCAGGCTGGATTTTTTTGTAGAACGAACGGAGAACCTCGGTGGATTCCGGTTGGGTTAGATACGTTGCCGCAAGCCAAATGGCAGTAGTTACAATTACCACGAATGGATATTCAAACCAATCGGGGAAAACTCCCGTTTCGGGAGCAAAAAGGAAAGATCCCAATGACGTAGTTTTTAGGGAAATCGACAATATTCCAGAAGCGAACATTGCGGTAATCTCACTCCAGGAATTAATCCGCCACCAAAACCAGCGTAATATAAAGATGAGTCCGGTACCCGCCCCGAAAGTCAACAATATTTCAAATATCTGTAGAGCATTCTCCAAGGCCAAGGCCAAAACAGCACTCAAAATCATAAGCACCACGGTTGAAATTCGTCCTACGGCCACCATTTGTTTTTCGGTGGCATCGGGGTTAATCTGTTCTTTATAAAAATCAAAAACGATATATGATGACCCCCAGTTCAATTGGGTGGAAATCGTGCTCATATAGGCCGCTACCAATGAGGCCAAAACTATACCTAACAGACCGCTCGGTAGTTTTGTCAACATGGCCGAGTAGGCTAAATCTTGACCCAGTTTACTTTCTGCAATATTGGGAAAAGCTTCGTGAATACTGGCAATGTCCGGAAAAACCACCAAAGAGGCAAGTGCCACCAGAATCCATGGCCAAGGCCTTAACGCATAGTGCATAATATTGAAAAAAAAGGTGGCCCCGATGGCATGATTCTCATCTTTTGAAGCCAGCATCCGTTGGGCGATATAACCACCTCCACCGGGCTCCGCACCGGGATACCAAGAACTCCACCACTGTACGGCCAGGGGAATGATGAACAACATGATCAACGCATTCTTATTGCTGAAATCGGGCAGTATGTCCAGTTTTCCTTGTACATTTTCATGGTTGATTAGAGCTTCAATGCCACCCACTTCAGGAATGTTGACCAAATAATAGGCAGCACCGATGGCACCAGCCATGGCTACGAAGAACAACAAAAAATCAGTATAGACAACACCTTTAAAGCCCCCTAGGGCACTGAAGGTAACCGTAATAAGCCCTGCACCGACGACGGTTTCCCAAGGCTCAAGCCCCAACATGATTCCGCCGATCTTGATAGCGGCAAGGGTGACCGAGGCCATGGTGATGATATTGAAAAGTGCGCCGAGATAAATGGCGCGAAACTTTCTCAAAAAACTGGCAGGCTTACCCCCATATCGCATTTCATAAAATTCTAGGTCGGTGTTGACATTAGATCTACGCCATAGTTTTGCATAAATGAAAACCGTCAAAAGTCCTGTTAACAAAAATGCCCACCAGACCCAGTTGCCCGAGACCCCATGGGTGCGGACAATGTCCGTAACCAGATTGGGCGTATCGGTCGAGAAGGTAGTGGCTACCATCGAAATGCCCAGCAACCACCAAGGCATATTTCGTCCGGAGAGGAAAAACTCCGAGGAATTTTTGCCCGATTTTTTCGATACGTAAATCCCGATGCCCAGTACGATTGAAAAGAATACAATGATAAAGCTATAATCGAGCGTAGATAATTCCATGGATGGTTGATTTCGGTTTGTTGTTAACAGATTCTAAAGATATTATTTTTTAGGATACTTTTGCCTTCCAACCGTTAAACCTTCTATTTGTCAGTAGCATCCACTTTCGACATTTCGATTACCGCGTGGGCTTTTGCCATCACGGCCGCCTTTATAGTCGGTCTTTCAAAAGCCGGCATCAAGGGTATCGCCATTGTCAATGTGACCCTTATGGCACTGGCCTTCGAGGCCAAGGCATCGACGGGACTCGTAGTTCCCTTACTGATCGTGGGCGATACTATTGCCGTAATCTATTACCACCGCCACGCCAATTGGTGGTATATCGTACGGTTCTTGCCCTGGGTCATCATGGGCATTCTTTTCGGGGTCTTTTTGGGAAACGACCTAGACGAGGGTGTCTTTAAAATATATATGGCCGTCATTATTTTGGTAAGTGTCGCCATGATGTATTGGTGGGATAGGCGTAAATCGACTTCCGTACCCACGCACTGGGCCTTTGCGGGATTCGTAGGTACGCTTGCAGGCATAACCACGATGATCGGCAATTTGGGAGGCCCCTTCAGCAACCTCTATTTCTTGGCAATGCGGGTGAAAAAAAATGAATTCATCGGAACGGCGGCTTGGCTATTTCTAATCATCAATCTCATTAAACTTCCCTTCCACATTTTTGTTTGGGAAACGGTAAATGCCGACACGCTGCTCTTTAACTTAAAACTGGTGCCGGGTATACTTTTGGGAATGCTTGTCGGTGTACGTTTGATCAAAATCATCAAAGACGATTTCTATAGGAAAATGATCTTGGTGCTGACGGCATTGGGGGCCGTAATGATTATGATTAGGTGATTAAAATTTGACAAATCTGGTTTTCGGCACGAAGTATCCTATTGAAATTTTAACTAGCTTTAGGCTTTTGATTTAGGATTTCATATCACATAGGCTCCCAAGACCTTTGGGTTGTTGAGAAAGAACCAAATAAAAGTATCCTCGAATGGAGCGACTACCGAAAATTCCAAAATTTTATCTGTGTTTAGCGCTAGTTTCCCTGTTGTTTATCGCATCCTGTAAAAAGAAAGATACTTCCCCTCCATCCTCCGAACAACTCCTCCCACAAATCGAGGCTTCCTTAGATGAGCTGGTCAGCGTCTGGTATCCCAAAACTATTGACACGATCAACGGTGGGTTTTGGTCTGATTTTGATTATAAATGGGATAAAAAAGGGAATCAAGATAAAATGCTTGTCAGCCAGGCCCGACATATTTGGACGGCTTCCGAACTGGCGTTGTATTATAAGGATGACAAATATGAGGAAATCGCGGCCCACGGCCATACCTTTTTACGGGACAGAATGTGGGACAGCGAAAATGGCGGGTTCCATAGCCTTTTAGGCGTTAACGGAGATTCCTTAGAGGTATTATCAACAGGAAAAAGCGCCTATGGCAATTCATTCGCCATTTACGGTCTCGCCAAATATTATCAGGTTTCGAAGGATACAAACGCTCTTGAGCTCGCCAAAAAAACTTTTTACTGGTTGGAGGAACACGCCCGTGATTCCATATACGGCGGTTATTTCGATGTGCTGCAACAAGACGGCGCTTGGATGCTCGATGTGAAGGAAAACGACAAAAACTACGATAACTTCATTAGAAAGGATTGGAAAGACCAGAACTCTTCCATTCATCTTCTGGAAAGCTTTACAACCTTATACGCCGTTTGGCCCGATCTGCTCTTGAAAAAGCGGTTGGAAGAACTTTTGCTCTTGGTTCGCGATACCATCACCACAGAAAAAGGATATCTGACCCTACATTTGGAAAGGGATTGGACACCGGTATCCCTTCGGGATTCATCCGAAACCTATCGAAAACAGCATTTTAATCTGGACCATGTTTCCTTCGGGCATGATGTGGAGACCGCTTTTCTGATGCTGGAAGCCTCCCATGTTCTGGGAAGAAAAAACGATGCCGCTACTGCCCAAAAGGCAAAAAAAATGGTCGACCATGCCTTGGAATGGGGCTGGGACGAACAAAATGGAGGTTTCTACGACGGAGGCTACTACTGGGATGCATCCGGTAAACGAACCATCGAAAACCGGGCAAAGGTCTGGTGGGCCGAAGCCGAGGCACTGAACTCCCTATTACTTATGTCGCAATTGCATCCCAAAGAAAAACAATATGAAACGCTATTCGAAAAACAATGGCAGTATGTTGACACCTACCTTATCGACCACGAATATGGCGGATGGTATCCGGAAGGTCTTGATACCGATGCCCAAGCCAAAAAGGCGGCGAAGGCACAGATCTGGAAAGTCAATTATCACACTATTCGCTCTCTTATAAATGTGATCGCTATGTTAAAAGGGGATTTTATGCTCACTAAAACGGACATTGATTCTTAATATAAGGTGAAATTTTAGGGTTTTTGTCCTCATCGTATTGATTCCCGCAATCTAGAATTGTATATTGCTTTTGATATGTGTTGCCCTGAACGTTGCCATACAGGTGTTATCAAAGTCAAAATTCTACCATTATCGACCTTGGCTATTGCCGTGTTCTGTTAAATGCACCGTTTATCCGACCAAAATCTATACTAAAAGAACAATTGATACGTTCGCTACATATATGAAGCAGTTTTTCGCATATTTAGGAATACTTCTGTTGGCAAGCTCCTGCAGCGTCTTGGGCATTGCCAGCAAATCGGACAGTAAGGCCAAGGTCGATGGCCTTGCCCTCGGCAGTTCAAAGACATACGATAAGCTGATTAACGAGAAGGCCGTTACCCAAAAAGGGCTGTTCGACGTTCATAAGGTAGGAGAGAAGTATTATTTTGAGATTCCGGACAGTCTGATGAACCGTGAAATGCTGGTAGTGACCCGATTTATAAAAACACCATCGGGAGCAAACAACTACGGCGGAGAAAAAATTTCAGAAAATACCATAATTTTTGAGAAAGGACCGACCGAGAATATCTTTCTGCGGATTGCAACCTTGGTCAGTGCCGCCAATGAAGATGATGCCATTTCAAAAGCGGTGAACAATGCCAACATCACCCCAATTTTGGAAGCCTTCGATATCAAGGCGAACAACGAGGACAAGAATTCCTCAGTTATCGACGTTACCGATTTTATCAATGGGGAAAATCCTTTATTGGCCTTGGGCAACGATCAAAAGGACGACTATAAGCTGATGTCGCTGGAGAAAAACAAGTCGTATATCAAGGCTATCCATTGCTTTCCGATGAACACGGAAATCAAAACGGTAAAGACCTATAAGGCCAAAGCCGGATCTGACAAGCGCAAAGAACTTCCCGCCGCTATCTTGGCCGGTGTTGTCACCTTGGAAATCAACAACTCTTTTATACTTCTTCCGGAAAAGCCCATGCAAAAAAGGTTGTATGATGCTCGGGTGGGCTATTTCGCCAGTTCCTATTTGGAATATGGCGACGACCAGCAAAAAGTCGACCGCAATACGTACATCCACAGATGGCGTTTGGAACCTAAACCAGAAGATTCCCTGAAATGGCAACGCGGCGAACTTGTAGAACCCATAAAGCCGATTGTTTATTATATCGATCCGGCTACACCTAAAAAATGGAGGCCGTATCTCATTCAAGGTATCAACGATTGGCGGGTCGCTTTTGAACAGGCAGGTTTCAAGAACGCCATTATCGGGGTGGAATGGCCGGAAAACGATCCAACTATGAGTTTGGAGGATTCACGGTTCTCAGTCTTGCGGTACTTCGCCTCTCCCTCTAAAAATGCGTATGGGCCGAACATCGTAGACCCCCGTAGCGGCGAGATCCTTGAAAGCCACATCGGGTGGTACCACAACCTGATGAGCTTATTGCATAGTTGGTACATGGTGCAGGCAGGAGCTGTCGACGAACGTGCCCAGAAAATGGAATTCGAGACCGAACTTATGGGCAGCCTTATACGTTTTGTAGCCTCCCACGAGGTGGGACATACTTTGGGCCTTCGCCATAACATGGGCGCCAGTTCGGCCACCCCCGTAGAAAATCTACGGAATCCGGTATGGCTTAAAAAGAACGGCCACACAAGTTCTATTATGGATTATGCGCGTTTTAATTACGTTGCACAACCTGAAGATAGCATTCCTACCAAAGATTTGATGCCGCGTATCGGTGATTATGATAAATGGGCCATTCAATGGGGCTATTCCCGTTTTCCGAAGGAAATGAAGCTTTCAGAGGAAGAAGAACTTTTGAGCCAAATGGTCGTCGATAGCGTTTCGAACAATCCGAGACTTTGGTTTGGTGGCGAGGGACGCAATTTTGACCCGCGTTCGCAAACCGAAGACCTCGGCGACGACGCCATGCAGGCCAGCATGTACGGTATTCTCAATCTGCAGCGAATAGCCCCGTTCCTAAAAAAATGGACTAAGGAGAACAATAGTGACGATTATGCTAATTTAGATCAGGTATACAAAGACCTCGTCGATCAATACAAGGACTATGTATTTCACGTAGCACAAAATATCGGCGGTATTTATGTTACCCCCAAGACCATGGGCGAGGAAGGCGAAGTATATCGGCCCGTAGATCAAATGACCCAAAAACAGGCACTGGTTTTCTTAAACGACTATATATTCAAGGAGCCCAAATGGTTGTTGCGCAACGATATCCTAAATGCCATACAATCCCCACAATCCAAGGAAGCCGTTACCAAGACTATGGAAAGTGTCATGATGAATCTGCTCGGGGGCAGCCGACTGAGCCGTATGACCTTTATCGCCGAGCGCTATGAGGATGAAGATCAGTATACCCCCGAAGCCTATATGGACGACCTTGCCCAAGTGGTCTGGGGCGACATGAACGTCTTTTATCAGACCACTTCCTATCGCAGAAAGCTTCAAAAATCATACGTATCGAACCTCATTACCCTGTATAAGCCCGACGAAGCGGAGGGAATGGTCGAAGGCATCCTGGCCAAACTTTCGGAAGGCTACACCGTAAACACCGATGTGCGCTCGTTAGCTCTGGATAAACTTTTAACTTTACAAGGAAAAATCAAGCGCACCCTACCTGTGATGACCGATCGCTTGACCATTGCGCACCTAAATTACCTGAAAAGGGAAATAGCTACGGTAGTCGGCGAAACCAAAGATGTCGATCCGCTTTTCATTCCGTTTCGAAGGGATGTTTCTATCAAGGAAAGTGGCGGGAAGTAAGCAGTAAGTGGGTAGTTGCCGTTGCGGTCCACAGTATTTTTTCAATTCTTTCTGATTTCTATCCAATTTACTTTCGAGCGCTTACAAAGTAAGTCCGCCCAAAGTGATCCCTACTTATTTTTCTGATTTAAAGACAAATTGGCCAACTCAAGGGTGTTTGTGTTATATCAAGCGAAAAGCTATCCCTATCACATACTAAAATAAACTTTTGGCAATTATCTTCTTCGAAAAGCATACCTTTTGGTAAATACCATCACTAAAATGTCAATTATACCAATGGAAGAAAGGAATATGACGCAAAAACCCGTAGCGTTTCTGAATAAAAAAAACGTCCGCCCAACCGCCATGCGAATTCTGATTTACAAATATATGGCCTAAAAGGATATCGCGGTCGCCCTGACGGATATCGAAAACGCATTTGTAAAAGCGGAACGAACGACACTTTACCGAACCCTAAAAACATTCGAGGAAAACGGAATCGTACACCGAATCGAAGACGGAACGGGAATTACAAAATATGCCTTGTGCGAACCCGGCTGTAATTGCGAACTCGATCAAGATCTGCACCTACATTTTCATTGCGACCATTGTGACGAAACTATTTGTTTGACCGAGCATAAAATCCCACACATCAATTTACCGGAAGGCTACATCGCCGAAGATGCCAATTTGGTGCTGAAAGGTATATGTGACAAATGTAGCGGACAATAAATGCACTTCCGTTGCATTGAAAATATAGCGATCTTGCACCCTATATGCAAAGTGGAAAAATACAGAAAAGGAATATAAAATCAGATACAGACTGCTGTAGCACCGATGATAATCAAGGTCATGACAGTCAAGACACCCCCGAAAATACATCGGTCTTCAAAACTTATTTCCCGGCGATTTTCAGCTTTATATTGTTGATTTTAGGAATTGCCTTCGATTATTTCGAAACCTTCCCTTTTTTCAATGGATGGGTACGCCTTGTTTGGTATGGCGTCGCCTACCTTCCCGTGGGGCTTCCTGTTATGAAGGAAGGATGGGATAGCATCAAAAACGGTGAGTTTTTTACAGAGTTCTTGCTGATGTCCATCGCCACTCTAGGAGCGTTTGCACTAAAGGAATATCCCGAAGGTGTGGCCGTGATGCTTTTTTATACGGTAGGTGAACTATTTCAGGCAGCAGCAGTAAAAAAATCGAAAAATAACATCAAGGCCTTGTTGGATGTCCGCCCAAATGAAGCTTTGGTGTATCGCAATTCAGATTTTGTTTCCGTGGATCCGGAATCTGTAGGTATTGGCGAGAAAATACAGGTACGCGTGGGGGAAAAAATCCCTTTGGACGGAACGCTGCTCTCCCCAAAAGCATCCCTAAATACCGCTGCAATTACGGGCGAAAGCAAACCGGACTCCGTAGAAAAGAGCGAAAAAGTATTTGCTGGAAGCATCAATCTCGATACGGTCATCGAAATCGAAACAACGGCAGAGTTCAAGGACAGTTCCATTGCCCGTATTCTTGATCTGGTACAGAACGCCACGGCCCGAAAATCGAAAACCGAACTATTTATCCGAAAATTTGCGCGCATCTACACCCCCATAGTGGTGTTTCTGGCTATCGGACTTACCCTTCTCCCCTACTTTTTTGTTGACGATTATATTTTCGGTGACTGGTTATACCGTGCCCTCGTTTTCTTGGTCATCTCATGCCCCTGTGCCTTGGTCATCTCCATTCCTCTAGGCTATTTCGGAGGATTGGGCGCAGCCTCCCGAAACGGTATCCTGTTCAAGGGAGCTTCCTTTCTCGACGCGATCACCAAAGTAAACACTGTGGTAATGGATAAAACCGGAACAGTAACCAAAGGCGTGTTTAAAATCAAGGATATCCAATCAAATACCTTTGAAGAGGCAGCGTTTATGAAATATCTGATGGCGATGGAAGCGCAGTCCACCCACCCCATTGCCAAAGCGATATTGGAGTATAAAGCCGATGGGCCCGATTACGAGGCGACCGAAGTATCCGAGGTCGCTGGAAAAGGCTTGAAAGGCACTGTCGACGGCAAGCCGATACTGGTCGGGAACAAGGCCTTGATGACTTCGAATATAATTGAAGTCCCAACTGAAATAGATAACATTGTTGAATCTATCGTCATGGTCGCCATCGACTGAAAGTTTGCGGGCTACGTAACCATCGCCGATGAATTGAAGGACGATGCCCACCTTGCCATCGAGCAAATCCGAAAAGCGGGGATATCAAAAATTATCATGCTATCGGGCGATAAAGATTCCATCACGCAAGAGGTCGCCAAGGAACTCGGAATTGATCAAGCGAAAGGCGGCTTGCTCCCGGAGGATAAGTTGACCGAAGTCGAACAGTTAAAAAATCAGCCGGACACCAAGGTTGCTTTTATCGGCGACGGCATTAACGATGCGCCAGTACTCGCAGCAAGCGATGTAGGTATAGCGATGGGCGGTCTGGGCAGTGACGTGGCCATCGAGACCGCGGATGTTATCATTCAGACCGATCAACCGAGCAAAATTGCAAGGGCCATTAAAATCGGTCGTTCAACCCGGCATATCGTTTGGCAAAATATTGCGTTGGCGTTCGGGATCAAGGCCTTTGTGCTGATTTTAGGCGCAGGAGGCTTTGCAACAATGTGGGAAGCAGTTTTTGCCGATGTAGGGGTTGCGATGTTGGCTATTTTGAATGCGATACGGTTGCAGAAGATGAAGTGGGATTAAAGAAAATTCCAATATCAAACATCAAACCTACTGGCTCATAGATTAAATCCTTAATCGTTTGAAACATCGTATTGGCAATTCTGGGTAAGTGTGCGACATTGAGCCTAAAGAAAAGATAGATGTAGGGGGTTATGTCATACTAAGAAATCTATCTCATTTTCACGTCCCCCAATCCAGGAGACTCCGTTGGGTACAAAACCCCTTTTTCTAAACGAAACAATCCTTCAAAGGGATCATCTACCACATCTAAATGCCCGTCGAGATCGGCGAAATGGATGTTGGGGCGGGAAAGGGCGAAGTGTAGGCCCGCCGAAATCCCTAGGGCACACTCATCGTTACAGCCAATCATGCTTTCAAGTCCCGCCGCTTTGGCCACCGAATTGATATGCATGCCCTCTAAAATACCCCCAACTTTCATTAATTTGATGTTGACCATATCAATACGTTCGTTTTGCGCCAAGCGAAATACGTCCCTAAGCGTTTTAATGCTTTCATCGGCCATTACGGGTATATTTACCTGATCGGTCACCTGCCCAAGACGCTCTTCCTTTTCCAGTTTTGTAGGCTGCTCGAAAATTTCAATGCCAATATGTGCCGTAGCTTTGACAAAAGCTACCGAATCTACCACCGAATAACCTTGGTTACCGTCAAAACGGAGCCTTAACTGAGGATGTCTTTCATGTAGCCGGTTCATTTTTTCAATGTCCTCGAGCATACTGCGACCTCCTTTAACTTTTAGAATGGAAAATCCTTGTCGCACAAATTCGTCGGCCTGCAGCAAGGTTTCACCGACAGGAAGAATTCCGATGGTGATACTGGTAGCGATGCTGGTTCGATATCCTCCCAAAAACTTATACAATGGTACGTCGGCCTTTTTCGATATCAGGTCGTGCAGGGCTATATCTACCATGGTCAGCGAGGATGATTTTTTACCGAGAATCGTTTTTAGTTCCTTTATGATAAAGGCATAGGTAAAAGGGTCCTTCCCGATCAAATAGGAAGAAATGACATTTTTGACCGCCTCTTCAACTTCTGCGGGATTTTCCCCGGTAATCGCTTTATCGGGTGCACCACAGCCATAACCTATCAATAGAGTATCGGTCTCTACTTTTAGTATGAAATTGGTGGTTTTGCCTATCGTTTCGTAGGCTATGGTGTAGGGCTCTGAGAGTTTTAGATCAAGACGTTCGTAGGATACTTTGGTGATTTTCATAGTTTCTCCTTCACTACTTGAACTAACTCCTCAACCCCATATT
>JAGXIC010000046.1 GCA_024635875.1 Pricia sp. | reverse complement strand
GTTATGTTCCGAAGTCGTAAAACAATTGAGAAAAACACCATCGCGGGGTAGAGCAGTAGGTAGCTCGTCGGGCTCATAACCCGAAGGTCGCTGGTTCGAGTCCAGTCCCCGCTACTAGCAAACAAAGGGCTTCCGAGAAATCGGGAGCCTTTTTTTGTTGAATGGGTAAAACATAGGTAAAACATTTTGAAGCATTTTTCGGCTAATTTGCCGCAGACTGAACCTTTTTCTCACCGTCCTCTGTTGGACTGACTTTTCTCTTCCTTCCCCCTAACCACAAAAAAGCGCCCGACAGGGCGCTAGATTCAGAGGGGAACTTAGATCTATTTTATAAAGGTATCAATCCCGTTAAAGGTTGATTTCTGAAACTATTAAAGAAGAAGGAAAATGGTACTAACAATGATTTTCTAAACCCATTTTTACGAAGTTTAGTAAAACGGTCATTAAACAGTGCTTACCATTTTAATAATATTGGTTGTGCTAAACATAATTAAATATGACCAATCAGGTGCGAACAGAAATAAAGGTGCTGTGATGCAATTGCGTAGCTAACAAATCTTCGAATATTTTTTTAACTTACAGAATATAAGATAAGGATAAAACCGTTTAAATGAAAGCCGACAACTTATACACCTTACACCAATCAGACCAAAAGGTCTTTCGCCACTTTAACGTAAACAACCAGCTTTTTGTGTTCTATAAGTGTCCTCAGATAGACAAAGTGGTGCGATTATATACGGTTCATAATCAATTATTATTTTCTATAGGCGGAAAGCGTACCTTTCATAAAGGAGATCAATCCTGGACGATTACCAAAGATACCTCGTTTATGCTAAAGCGAATGGCATTCCACCAAGAGTTACACGATGATATTGAAGGATGGGAAGTATTAGCCTTTTATATTAAGGATGATTACTTTAGAAAAGTACTAAATGAATTAAGGCCCCATTTAGATTTGAAAAACTTACCAGCGCATTCCCACGAAATGTTGCTTGAAATTCATCTAAATGAGCGCATACGGAATTGCTATTTCAGTATGTTGCCCTATTTTGATGATGAACAGCGGTATCCGGAAGATATTATCGAAATGAAGTTCAAGGAATTGCTGTACAACATTTTTATTCATCCCGATAACAAACATATACTAGCTTATGTCAATGCCATTTCAGAAGGCTATCGAATACCCATTTGGGAAGTAATGGAATCCAATTACATGTTTAACCTTAAGCTTGATGAATTTGCCCAGATTGCCAATAGAAGTCTTTCGGCCTTCAAGCGGGAGTTTAAGGCGCATTACGACATAACACCAGGCAAATGGCTGATCAAAAAACGATTGGAACGGTCAAAAATATATCTGGAGACCACCGACCATTCTATAAAATCCATAGCGTTTGATTCTGGTTTTACCAATGTTTCCCACTTTAGCCGTGTGTTCAAAGAACGGTATGGCTCCTCACCAAATACCTATAAAAGCTTAAAACAGAGTTGATTTTTTAAAACTATGGACATCTACGAAATACAGAAAGCAAACCCGGAGATATTTCCTCGGTTTCAGATGAAAGACACCCTGTTCCTGTATTATAATTGTCCACAAAAGGAAAAAATCCTTCAGCTATACTCAAAGCATATCCAACTCAATCTTACTGTCAGCGGAAAACGGATTCTCCGTCATGGTTCAAAATCGGATTTAGCAACTAAGAAGAAGGGTTTTCTGTTAAAACGATGTGCCTATTTGCAAGAATTGCCTCCGGATTATTCGGGTTGGGATGTAATCGTCTTCTACCTAAAGGATGATTACCTAAAGCACATATTCAATGAATTCCGTCCGTATTTATCGCTTAATAATTTACCGAAAGTTTCGTCTGACGTGGCCCTTGGGTTTGAAATCGACGAACAAATACGGAATTGCTATAAAGGTTTTCTCCCTTATTTTCAATCCCAACGGCCGTTGCCAGAGGATATTCTGGAAAACAAGTTTAAGGAACTGTTGTTTATGATTTTTTCGCATCCCAACAACAAGCACATTCTTTCCTTCATCTCAAAAATTGCCGATGAATATAGTACCCCCATCTGGGAAGTCATGGAAACCAACTATATGTATAATTTGACATTGAAAGAATTTGCCGAAATCGCAAACCGCAGCTTATCCACTTTCAAGCGGGATTTCAGTGGGCACTACAACACCACCCCGGGCAAATGGTTGACCCAGCAGCGATTGGAACTAGCTCAGTTAAAGATTCGAACAACTGATAACGCTATACGTGAAATAGCTTTTGATTGCGGTTTTGAGAACCCTTCTCATTTTAGCAGGGTTTTTAAGAAATTTTGCGGTATCTCTCCCGCCATATTTAGAGAAACCCACAAGGTAGGCCAATAAACTGGGTAATGTAAAGCCATGTTCTTCTTGGAGTAGGAATTAATTCAGAGCCGAATCTTCAATTCGAACAAGTTGTACGAGGCAAAGCGTATTCATGAACATAAATTCCCTTTATTGAGCCTTAGAGTACAGACTTTGAATGTTTTGGTAAAGCCTTGTTGAAAATCTCCCATTAAGTTTGTGGGTATAGTATTCACAAGTAATATGAAAACAATGAAAACTTCAAAATTGAAACATCAAGGAATTATAACTATGATTCTACTGGCACTCATAGGATTGTTTGCAACATCCAACGGGTATGGACAGCGTGATCCGGAATTGACCGAGCAATATCCGGAAGCGCAAAAAGAGGTAAAGGCTGTAATAGACCAAATTGAAACTAACATTAGGAACAATCAGGTCGATGAATTGATTGAGTTACATGCCTATGGCCCCAAATTTACGGAGTTTGATCTCGGCGGTAATAGACAGGGTCCAAAAGAAAATGAGGAATTTGAGCGAAATGTTTTAGGCAAAATAACCAAAGTGGAAAAATGGGAATGGAACGATCTAGAAATTAATATATATGGAGGTGACGTGGCCAATGTAACTTTTCATGCCGATTACAAATTTAATATTGAAGAGAAGGCATTTCACTATAAGATGCAAGGCACATTGTTGTTCGTTAAGACGAAAGATGGGTGGAAAATAACCCACGAACATCACGCCCCAATTGTACAGAAATAGACAGTACTAACTCCTAAAAAATTGCCTCAAGACATTGTTTTTGAGGCATTCTTCCTTTTGGGCTAATTAGCAAAAACTCTGAACTTTTAAGAACAGCGTACATGGCAAATCTTTTATAGTTTAGCAAGGTACAAGAGTTTTAGCACATGCAATCCAAAAAATAATTGCAGCAATTTTAGTATACCTCGCTTCGATAGTCATCTAGCGAATACAATGATTTCGAAGTAGACTAAAAAGAGAATCTCCCCCTCCCCAAAAAATAGTACCCCTGTTTTAATTCAAGGAATTACGAACATTTATACTCTATAAGAATGAACTATCAAAATTTAACAGGACAGGTTATTGAACCAAAAGACCCCGATTATGATGAAGCTCGGTCTATCTATAACGGGATGATCGATAAGAAACCTTCACTTATTGTAATATGCAAAAACACTGAGGATGTTGTCAATGCGGTCAATTATGCCAGAAAAAACAATCTCGAAGTTTCCATAAAAGGCGGGGGACATAATGGTGCAGGTCTTTCTTTAGTGGATGATGGCCTTGTAATCGATCTTTCAGAAATGAAAGGGTATGATATTGACGCCCAAGCTAAGACAATTCGTGTTGACCCGGGTTTTACGCTAGCCGAAATTGGCATAATTACATCGGAACATGGACTTTATTTGCCTTTCGGCATTAACGGTACAACGGGAATCAGTGGTTTGACATTGGGCGGTGGCCTCGGTTATCTAAGCCGTAAAGGTGGTCTCACTATTGACAACTTATCGGAGTGTAAAGTGGTGCTTGCCAATGGCGATGTAGTTACTGCGAACGAAGATTCCCATCCAGATCTTTTTTGGGCCCTACGCGGGGGTGGGGGTAATTTCGGCGTGGTCGTTTCCTTTGAATTCAAACTTTTACCAGTGGCGACTATCTATGGTGGGCCTATGATCTGGGAAATGGACGACGCGGAGAAGACCTTCCGTTTCTACGAAGATTTTACCGATACGGACAATCATGACCTTTATGGTTTTTACGCTTTTTTGACCGTGCCACCGGCTGCTCCTTTTCCCGAAGAACATTGGAACAAGAGGGTTTGTGGTGTAGTGTGGAACTATACGGGCCCGTTGGAAAAAGCTGAAGCGGTTTTCCGGCCCGTGCGCGAAAAAACAAATCCGATTATTGATTTTGTGGGCGAAATGCCCATGCAACAACTCAATACCTTGTTCGACGATATGTTCCCCAAAGGGATGCAATGGTATTGGCGTGCCCATTATATGAATGAGGTTCCCGCTGAGGCATTGGACATTAATATCAAGTTTGGAAAGGCCATTCCGAATGTGCATTCGACAACCCATTTTTATCCCATTGATGGCAAAGTACATGAAATAGCCAACGATGAAACGGCCTGGGCAAATCGAGGTGTGCGTTGGGCGCAGGTCATTGTCGGGGTAGACCCTGATCCCGAAAACGCTCAACGCATCACAGATTGGTGCAAAAATTATTATGACGAACTAAAGCCGTATGCTGCGAATCAAGGAGCCTATGTGAATTTTATGATGAACGAAGGTCAAGGGCGCATTAAGTCATCCTATAAAGAGAATTATAAAAGATTGGTCGATGTAAAGACCAAATATGACCCCGATAATTTCTTTCACATTAACCAGAACATTAAGCCCAGTTAAATTTCTATAGTTTGATAATACTCTAAAACATTATAACATGAAAACTATAAAACTAATAATACTGTTGTTGCCGCTAACCGTATGGATGGGCTGCAAAACTCCAAGCCCCACCATTAAACAACCATCGGAGGCCGCTACAATCGACTCTCCCAAATCAGCAATGGTCCTCGGTGAAAAAATGCATTATATTGAGAAAGGCAGGGGCGAGCCAATCATCCTGATTCATGGTGCCATCGGCGATTACAATGCTTGGGCGCTGCAAATGGATACCTTGGCACAGACCCATAGGGCCATCGCCATCAGCCGGCGGTATGCCTGGCCAAACCGCCAACCGTCTAGAGAGGATTCTTTTGATTGTACGGTCGCCCTGCATGCCAAAGATTTGGAGGCCTTTATGAAAGAGATGAACATTCCCTTGGCCCATTTGATGGGGCATTCCTACGGAGCAATGATTGCACTGAGAACGGCCATAGACCATCCCGAAATGGTGAAATCATTGATTTTGGGAGAGCCCGTTGTCGAATCAGTCATTTCCGGTACGGTTAGGGGGGATTCCCTGATTACCGATTTTCGGTCCAGCGCAAACGCCGCTGTCAAGCTCTATAAAGAAGGAAAAGATGAAGCGACGATGCGCCAATTTCTAAGAACCGTATTGGGATCGGATGAAATCTACGATGCCGTACCCCAAGCCGTACGAGACGGTTGGTTCCAGAATTTGGTGGAAGGTATCTGCATCTCCGAGACCCAGGATTTGGCCTCCATCCCACGGGAAGAGTTAAGCCAAATAGAAAAACCGGTCCTGCTCATCAAAGGGGAATATTCCCCAGGTGTTTTAAAATTGGTCAACGATTCACTAAATGTAGTCCTGCCGAACAGCAAGCTGAAATTGTTGCCGAATGCCTCACACGGCTTGCAGGGGGAAAACCCAGCGGAGTTTAATAAATACGTCGTGAATTTTCTAAACGATCTTGAATAAAACCAGTGAACACGAAAAGACTATTTAATAAAAATCTGTAATATGAAAAATGTACTATTATTTTCATGCGCAATTCTCCTGCTTATCTTATTTGTAGGCTGCAAGGAGAAGAAAAGCACCGAAGTTATTGATACACCAAAAAAAGCTGAAAAGGAATTTAAAACGGTGGAACTTGATGGCTACAAAATCAATTATCTGGATATGGGCGAAGGCGAACCTGTGGTGTTCGTTCATGGGGCGATAAGCGACTATAGGGTTTGGGAAGCCCAAATGGATGCGTTCTCGGAAAAGTATCATGTGATTGCGCTAAGTCGTAGATATGCCTATCCGAATGATCAAACCATTCATGATTCCAATGATTATTCGGTAAAAGCACATGCAAAGGACCTTGTAAACATTTTGCAGAGATTAGACCTCGGGCCCGTGCATCTTGTAGGTCATTCGTATGGTGGTTACATTTCCCTAATGGCGGCATTGGAACGTCAGGAGCTGGTCAAAGACCTGACCCTCTTGGAACCTCCTGTAGGCTCTATGATGGCAAGCGTACCGGAAGCGGCGGAATTGAATGCAGCTTGGGTGAACAACGTGGTAATTCCCGCCTCAAAGGCCTTTGCCGCTGACAATGATGAAAGGGGCGTAGCATTGTTCGTGGGAGGCGTGATGGGTGATAGCCTCTATTATGAGAAGGCACCCCAAAATGAACGGACAATGTGGTTGGCAAATACCCATGAACCCATGGCAGTTGCATCTGGTGCCGAGCTTTTTCCGATGTTAAGCTGTGTGG
>JAGXIC010000045.1 GCA_024635875.1 Pricia sp. | reverse complement strand
CAAAAAGTTCTGCTCCGACTACTGCCGCAATGCCTTTCACAACAAGGTCAACAAAGACAGCAAGAATCTCATACGGAACATCAACAACCGCCTGCGCAAAAATTACCGTATTTTGGACAGCTTCCCCTTACGCGACGGCAAGACCCGAACGACCCGCACCCGGTTAATGGATAAAGGCTTCGATTTCGAATTTATCACCAATCTCTACACGACCAAAAAGGGAACCATTTACTACTTTGTATACGATTTAGGATATTTACCATTGGATAATGATTATTATATGATTGTGAAGCGAGAGTAGCGCATACCAAACCCTTGAACCCTCCAAAAGGGAACTGCCTAAAAAAAATGCTTCCCGAATGGAAAGCATTTTTTTTGCCAAAGTATGATTTCTTCCCGCCAATTGGAGAGATGTTAGCGGGTGCTTCTTTTACCAATTCTGTCCGCTCAATCTTAAGGCCGCCACCACAACATCCTTTCGGCTGATCTGACCTACTATGATTCCGTCTTGCATTACGGGAAGCCTTCTTCGATTGTGCTTATCAAAAACGTTCGCGGCGTCGAATATACTCATGTCGTGCGGAATGGTCTCGACCTCTTTTGTCATAAACTTCTCCACACTCTTATCTAATATCGGCTGATTAAAATACCGACTTTCCGAAATCGTTTTCATACAATCGGCCTCGGAAATGATACCGACCAAAAATCCGTTATCGTCCAAAACCGGACCACCTGATATGTTGTGTTTGGTAAACAGTTCCATCACTTCTAAAATGGACTGCTCAGGCGTAAAGGTGACCAGTTTTCGGGTCATATAATCGGTTACCAATATCGGAGCCTTGTATTCCTTCTTCGTCGTTGTCTTGGCCCTAGGCCCCATAAAACTTTTGATTCCCATATCGATTTGGTTTTTGCGTTAATCACTAAAGATAGGTAAATTTTCAATACGTTTTATAACAATTTAACCTCTTTACTGTAAATTTGTTATTTTCATTCTCCTACAAAAAGCAAAACGCCTTGCGCGAAATTTTCAATGCAGGCTGTTTAGTACACTTGGATACTTGATAACGAGAACGGAACGTACGCGCTGTTATCGAAATTTTTTACTTTCGCCAACGCACATGAGAAAATTCGGTTCCATACTATCCCTAATCCTCGTTCTACTGGCCATCTACTGGGGTTTTCAGTCGTCAATGCCGGTCTACAAAACCGACGCTTCAATCTCGGATACGCTGTTTTCGACGGATAGAGCCCTTGAACATGTGAAAATGGTTTCCAAAAAACCTCACGGGGTGGGCTTCCCGGCACATGAAGAGGTCCGGAAATACATCATTGACGAGCTGGAGAAAATGGGACTGACAACTTCGACCCAAGAAGGCTATTCCCTTGGTGACGGTACAAAGCTGAGCAAGGTAAAAAATATTTTGGCCCGTATCGAAGGTAGCGGCAAGGGCAAGGCGCTGTTATTGCTCTCACATTACGATAGCCAGCCGCACTCGTCGTTTGGCGCAAGCGATGCTGGCAGCGGGGTGGCAACCATCTTGGAGAGCATGCGGGCATTTCTTTCCAACGGAAAAAAACCAAAAAACGACATAATTATCCTCATTTCAGACGCGGAGGAACTAGGCCTGAACGGCGCACAACTCTTTGTCAACAAACATCCTTGGGCCAAGGATGTCGCACTGGTCTTGAATTTTGAGGCCCGGGGCAGCGGCGGCCCCAGTTACGCTTTTATCGAGACGAATCGCAGCAACCAGAACCTGTTGCTGGAATTTATCGCCGCCAACCCTGAATATCCGATGGCGAACTCGCTGTATTACAGCATCTATAAATTGCTGCCCAATGATACCGACCTCACTGTTTTTCGCGAAAGTAGGGATATCGACGGCTTCAATTTCGCCTTTATCGACGACCACTATGATTATCACACCGCCCGTGATTCTTACGAACGGCTTGACAAAAACACCTTGGCCCATCAAGGCAGCTACCTGATGCCCTTACTCCTTCATTTTAGCGATGCCGATTTAAACCACCTAAAAAGCCTGAACGACTTCGTGTATTTCAATATTCCGTTTTTTGGGATGGTTTCCTATCCCTTTGAGTGGATATGGCCGATGTTCGGGGGGGCGGTCATCCTATTTATAGTTTTCATTATACATGGATTCCGTAGTAAAATATTGCGGTTACGGGGTGTTTTGACCGGTTTTCTTCCGCTACTGATTACTTTGGCCATCAACGGGGTGGTGGGGTTTTACGCCTGGCCGTTCCTGAAGTGGGCATATCCTCAATACCAAGACATGCTTCATGGTTTTACCTATAATGGACACACGTATATCGCCGCCTTTCTATTTTTTTCGGTAGCAATCTGTTTTGGGGTATATTACAAATTCCGTGAAATTTCCGTTGCGGATCTGTTGTTAGCGCCCCTGCTACTTTGGCTGTTATTGTGCGGACTATTGGCCGTTTATTTAAAAGGAGCAAGTTTTTTCATCGTACCCCTATTCGCGCTATTGGCCTCGTGGTACGTCGCCCTGAACAAGAAGGAACCGAGCCTCATTTTGATGGTCTTTTTGGCCCTCCCTGCGATTTGGCTCTGCAGCCCTTTGATACCCGCGTTGACCGTTGGGCTGGGCCTTAAATTGCTCGTAGCCTCTACCCTATTGACAACGTTGACCTTTTTTCTATTGCTTCCCGTTTTTGGGTTTTATAGAAACAAAAAGAACATAGCCTATATTGGTTTTGTTCTTTTCTTCGGATGTTTGGTTTCCAGCCATTTCAATTCCGGTTTTAATGAGGATAATACTAAGCCTAGCAGTCTAGTCTATATACTTAACGAGGATAAAGACGCCGCGCAATGGGCGACCTACGATCAGGTATTGATCGATTGGAACGACCCTTTTTTAGGAAAGGATAAAAAGGGTCCTACCCTAATCAGTAAGTACGATTTAGGATTCAGCTATGTTTCTGATGCGCCGGTAAAGGAAATCAAAGGCCCATCCATAGAAAAAACAAAGGATACCATTCTCGGGGAACAGCGTTTGCTTGACATACGGATAGTTCCGCAACGAAATGTCAATCGGCTCGAAGTATTTGCGAACGATGCGCCTATTATTTCGGCCTCGGTAAACGGCATACCGCTATCTTCTTATGATCTCCCCAGCAAAAGAACAAATAGATTGATTACTCATTACATCAGTGACAACGATGCCACGGAGCTGCGATTGATCATTCCCAAAAATGAAAAACTAGAGCTTACTATTTATGAAGCGTCACATGACCTTTTGCAGCATCCGCTTTTTAAGGTTCCGAAACGGCCAACAAACAGTATCCCGATGCCTTTCGTGTTGAACGATGCTATCATAACGGTGAGGACGTTGCTATTTGACGTTGGGGAAGAGTAAGGTTCAGTATTCAGTAAAATTATGATTTGATTAGAAAACAAAATTATATCCTAAAAAAATAAAAACAGTTCAAAATATGACGAATACAGTAGCTATTTTGGGCTGCGGATGGCTGGGATTTCCTTTGGCCAAGGTTTTGATGGCGGATGGACGCCAAATTCAAGGTAGCACAACATCCGAAGAAAAATTAGGAATGCTAACAAAAGCAGGTATCCATCCCTTTTTGATCTCGCTTTCGGAGGATGGTATCGAGGGTGATATTCAAGCTTTTCTATCTAATGTGGATGCCCTTGTCATTAACGTTCCGCCAAAACTTAGGGGTCATCATACAGAAAACTACATCAAAAAGATGCAACTGTTGCATGCGGCTATAAGGTCATCCAAGGTAAAAAAGCTCATTTTCATAAGCAGCACCTCGGTGTATGGCGATATAGACGGCGAAGTGACCGAAAAGACAATGCCCGAACCAGTTACGGAATCGGGGAAACAGCTTTTAGTTTCCGAGGATATCTTCCGTAGTGACTCTGCCCTAAAGGCAACAATTATTCGTTTTGGGGGATTAATAGGGCCGGATCGGCACCCCGTAACGATGCTTTCCGGAAGAAAAAATCTGTCCAACGGAAATGCCCCGATCAACCTTATCCATTTAGACGATTGTATCAAAATTATATCCGAAATCTTAAAAAAAGATTGGTGGGGCGAGACCCTCAACGGAGTCTATCCGTACCATCCGACGAAGCAGCAATACTACGCTTCAAAAGCCCTCAGAAAAGGACTACAAGTTCCTGATTATAAAACTAATAGTCCAAAAAAAGGTAAAATCGTGTCTTCCCACATTCTTACATCTGTTAAGCATTTCAAGTTTACTACAACGTTATAGTCGGCGTTCGCCACACATTTTCCCAGTTTCACAACAAAATCCTCCGATTGTTGCTAACGAAACTTGTACTTCATCGATTAAAGCCTAAATTTGGTATATAATTGTAAAACTCTTTGCCATGGAAAATTCAAATTTCCGGACACGGGTTTTGATGGAAATCGAAAACTTGATCGCCCGAAGTTGTCCCAAGCAAAAAGTTCCCCTTAAATTTGAAAACCTGCACGTAGCGATTCTAAAAAATCATTACAATGCGGCAGATGTCGTTTTCGACTATCACCGAGGAAGGGTAGAATTGGATATCGTAATGGACGATAGGGACTATGACCCTAAAAAGGTCAATCTCTGTGTACCGACCTTGCACGCCAATCTATGGTTCCGAAACCTGCGTGATTTTTTGAAGACCTGCATCGACAACGATTCGAAGAGTGTGGCCTTTTATGCCGGCCTTTTGCAGTCGTACCAACGTAACGAAACAACCCTCGTTGCCTGACAAGTAACAACCAAACCAACCTATAAAGAGGATGCCTTAGGGCGTCCTTTTTTTATGGATTCATGTCAACCATACATTCATCTAACACTCTTTGAACTCTTTAACAGGTTAACAGCGATAATTATATTAATTTTGCACACCGAAAATAGTATTGAACATCCTATTAAAACCGAACGCATGAAAAAATTAACAACCCTATTTCTTATTAGCATAAGCTTTACAGCAACCGCCCAGACCAGTAGCGATCTGCAAAAACATTTTGAGGCCTTTTATCAAGAGATGCGGCAACAGGGCGATGTAGATGGTGTAGTCAATGCTTTGACCCATTTGAACGTGTTGTCGCCATCGAAGGAACGTAAAGATACCCTTGCCTACGTCTATGCCAATAATAATCAACATTTGCAGGCCCTGAACACCATCGGTATCGAGATAGAAGCCACCGATTCGGATATGGCGGTTCAAGTCAAGGCCATTTCACTTAAAGCGTTGAACCAACCCAAACGGGCCCTAGAGCAGTTCGAAGAACTTTTTAAGCGGCAGCCCAACCCCTATTTGGCCTATGAACTCGCAGACCTCAAAATTCAGACCGGCAACAATGAAGGGGCGGCGGCCAATATCGAATACGGTATCACCAATGCCAAAGACGATATGAAATATGCGTTTTACGAACGGCAACAGCCTTATGAAGTTCCTTTAAAAGCAGCGTTCCTACACCTAAAGGCCTTAACCCAATACAATAAGGATAAAGATAATGTCGAAGCCGCCGTTGCCCTTATCGATGAGGCCCTTGCCATAGACCCTAATTTCAATTTGGCCAGTTTGAGCAAACAGGCGTTAGAGGCTCGAAAGAATCCTCCTCCAGCTACGCCAGCGCCCGATTCCGTGAAAACGAAGGTTGAGCAGCCCGTCGCTATGGACAAAAAGGGGAAGAAAGAGAAAAAGAAGAAAGACGTGAATTGAGCAAATAAGCGGTCCCATTTTATACTATTGGGGGAATATCGCGCGAGGCTATTTCCCCCCGTAACCCTTAAACATTTGCGGCCTGTCGATTTTTTTTAATGACCATGGGCATAATAGGCCAAAAATTAAGGTTCCCCTTATCTATTCGGGGCAATGCAAAATGCATAATATATCATAAAACCGCAGGGTATCTACTTAATTCCACTCCCATAAAATATACCGTTTATTGCTCTGGCAATCGTTTCCACGATTACCCATGACCTTTCACTCCTCCAATATCAAATCCATATCCAACGAATTGTTCACGACAACATTGAACTGGTTGCGAAAGGAATTGTAAGCTTTTATCATTTCAATTACGGATTCTTGAGGGACGGTGCGATAGAAAATAGCTCCCTTGACCTTCAGAATATAGGTTTTGAAAATTTTTTGACGACTTTTTACCTGCGGTATGTCGAAAGCTTTAGGATATTTGGAAGTTTCCAATGCGTTCTGTTTTTCAATCAGGTCTTCAATGGTAAGTTTTAGGTCATCGCGGTTCGCTACATTGTAGAGCGCATCAAAAGTGGTTTCAAAAGCATTGAACTCGACCCAATCTTTCAAGATTTCTTGCGCTTTCGCGTTGACATCCGATTTTTTAGGCCATTTTTCGGTTGATAGTTCATACGTGGAACCATCATTGGAAACCAGTTGCGCTTTCTTTTCCTGACAGGATGCAAAACCTATACAAATTAGTAGTAAGAGGATGAATCTTATCATAAATCAAAGATATGAATTTTTGGAAACGGTATCTTTGCACCCCTGAACTTATATTGGGTTCAGTGTTCATTTAAAGAGGTTTCATGCAAAAATCTATTTTGATCCTGGGCGCCTGCGGACAGATAGGTACCGAACTGACCTACGCCCTGCGCGACAAATACGGCAACGGAAACGTCATCGCGAGTGACATCCGCGAAGGTAATGACGATCTGATGAATTCCGGACCGTTCGAGATTCTTGATGCCACCGATTACGATGCTCTGGAAGAAGTGGTCGCCTATTATGACATTCATGAGGTATATCTCATGGCCGCCATGTTAAGCGCAACGGCGGAGAAATTTCCCATGCGAGCCTGGAACCTCAACATGAATTCCCTTTTCAATGTGCTAAATTTGGGAAAGGAGAAGAAAATCGATAAAATATTCTGGCCTTCTAGTATCGCCGTCTTCGGACTGAACACCCCAAAGTCCAAAACGCCCCAAAGCACCATTATGGAGCCTAGCACAGTATACGGTATCAGCAAGCAATCGGGCGAACGCTGGTGCGATTACTACAATAATAAATTTGGGGTCGATGTACGCAGCGTCCGCTATCCGGGACTTATAAGTTGGAAGACCATGCCTGGTGGCGGCACAACTGATTATGCCGTTGAAATCTATCACAAAGCCTTGGCTGAATCCAAATACACCTGTTTTCTCAAAGCCGATACCTCCTTACCCATGATGTTTATGGACGATGCGATTCGCGCAACTTTGCAGATTATGGATACCGATGGCGAAAAAATAAAAATACGCTCATCGTACAATCTAGCGGCCATGAGTTTTACGCCCTCGGAAATAGCAGGGAGCATCAAAACGCAAATTCCTGATTTCGACATAACTTACGACCCTGATTTTCGGCAAGCGATTGCCAATTCATGGCCGAGTAGTATCGATGACTCGCGCGCTCAGTCGGATTGGGGTTGGAAAGCAGAATTTGATCTTAAAAAGACTACGGATGAGATGTTGGGGAATTTAAAACATAACGAGTAATGAACCCGTTTTGAGTTCATGTATATCGGCATTACCCAGAAGTTTCGGCGTACTTTTTTAAGACATCTTCCTCTGAAAACTTACCAAAAAGACAATGTTCGGCTGAATTTATCAAATATCGCCCGTTTAAGGCTTCACGACCAAGCAGCATCCTGTAATTCATGGTGTCTCTGCTGGCAAGGGTCAGCCTGATACTAAAAGTGTCTTCCCCAAGTGTCAGGGCCGTTCGTATCATCAGGCGTTCTTCAGAGGTGCCCATACTACTCTTAACCCTCTTGGTCCGCACCAATTTGGCTTCACATTTGATCAATATACTCGAATCATCTTGAATGGGGTCTACTTCGAACCGCACCCAATCAACACCCTTTTTACCAAAGACTTCGATATTGGAAGCATGAATCGAAGAAGTTTTCGCTCCGGAATCGACACGTGCTTTGATGGCGGGTATGCCTAGCTTAGTAAAAACACACCATTCGTCACTGCCAATTATCTTTAATTTCTCCAATACTATTTTCTTCGAAGTTCATAAATGTCCTTCCTTCGGTCCTTGAGATTCCGAACGGCACCGAACTGATTCAGTTCGCGCAGCAAATCGATATCTACGTCGGCGATCAGAATCATCTCGGCGTTCGGTGTGGCTTCGGCTTTAACGCCATTGGTGGGGAACGAAAAATCACAGGGTGTAAAAACCATGGACTGCGCAAATTGGATATCCATATTCTGCACCTTGGGCAGATTTCCAACGCTACCGGCAACGGCTACGTAGCATTCGTTCTCGATGGCCCGGGCCTGCGCGCAATGGCGAACCCGTGAAAATCCGTTTTGGGTGTCGGTTAAGAAAGGTACGAAAAGGATGTCCATTCCATCATCGGCCAAGATTCGGCTGAGTTCGGGAAACTCTACATCATAACAAATCAGTACGCCTATCTTTCCGCAATCCGTATCAAAGGTTTTCAGACCTTTACCGCCCTGCATGCCCCAAATTTTGGCTTCATCGGGCGTAACATGTAGTTTTTCGTAGCGTTCCACCGAGCCGTCCCTCTTACAGATATGTCCAACGTTATAGAGCCGATCTCCCTTCATTTCGGGCATGCTTCCCGTAATGATGTTGATGTTGTAGGAAACCGAAAACTCGGAAAATTTTTGAACGATAGCTTCGGTATGTTTCGCAAGCTCACGTATAGCTTCAGCCTCCGGCATGTGGTTGTTCTCGGCCATTAAGGGCGCATTGAAAAACTCGGGGAAAAGGGCGAAATCGGATCGATATCCGGAAACGGAATCGATAAAGAATTCTGCTTGCTCCAAAAGTTCATCCAAATTCTTGTACGATCGCATTTGCCACTGAATCAGTCCCAAACGCACTATCTTTTTCTTGGCGGCTACTTTTTTAGATGGCTTTTGATAGTAGATATTATCCCACTCCATCAAAACTGCGAAATCGTTCGAGGCCTCGTCGCCATCGAGATAGTTCTTTAAAATTTTGGCTGGATGAAAGTCGTTGTTGATTTGAAAACTGAGTACGGGATCATGAATTTCTTTGCGCCGTACTTTTTCGATATACTTTTTAGGTGTAAGGGTATCGGCATATTCGTGGTAATTCGGAATTCTACCACCGAATGCGATGCTCTTAAGGTTTAGCTTCTCGCATAGTTCCTTTCTATAATCGTACAGCCTTCTGCCCAACCGCAAGCCACGGAATTCGGGCTTGATAAACACATCAATACCGTAAAGTACATCTCCTTCTTCGGTATGTGTGCTGAAGGTTTCCTGACCGGTAATCTCCTGATAGGTATGATTGTCTTCAAATCGGTCGTAGTCAACGATAATGGAGAGGGAACAGCCCGCTAATTGACCGTTTACCTTGATGACCGCTTGTCCTTCGGGAAACAACTTAATTAGCGATTTGATTTGCTTTTCCTCCCAATAATTATCAGGTATGTTCTTATAGACCTCTTTCATGGCCATTTTTAGTTCCTGATAATCATTCAGGTCTAAAAATTTCAGCTCTACATTTTCTATATCCTTTGCAATCATTCTGTGGGTTTGGAGTTTATCGTTTAGCGTTTATCTATTAGCAGGAAAAAGAGTTAAGTGCTCGGTGGAAAAGGAAAAGAATACATACGATTATCTTGCATCGTGCACCAAACTTCTAACTTATCCACAAACGTTTTCACTAAACTCATATACCTCTAAACTCCTAAACTTTTCTCAGTCCTCATCATCATCATCATCATCGTCATCAACATCTGGCATCGCTTCCGCGTCAGGAGGCATGACGGCATCCGGATCGTCGTCTTCGAAATCTTCGTAATCATCTTCGTCGTAATTTTCCATGGTGTATTCGAGCTTGGCGCTAATCTTTACCAAGTATTTTGTATCCTCGGTAAGTACCTCAACGGCCTCGATACGTTCTCCTTGGGCGTTTTTAAAAGTGATAATATTTCTATCGTCATAACCATCCGGATATCTTTCTACCAAAAGTTTAAGCACTTCTGGAGTCAGTTTTTTGAAGTCTACGATTACGCGTTTTAAATTTGTATCGTTTTGTTTACTCATAAGTCTAAAAGATAGGCAAAAATTAAGGGCGCGACAATGGTAGCGTCGCTTTCTATTATAAATTTCGGGGTGTCGATGTCCAGTTTTCCCCAAGTGATCTTTTCGTTCGGCACTGCACCGGAATAAGATCCGTAGCTGGTCGTCGAATCGCTGATTTGACAGAAATAATTCCAAAACGGCGTATCAGTACGCTCAAGATCTTGATAGAGCATGGGTACCACACAAATCGGGAAATCACCGGCAATGCCTCCACCGATCTGAAAAAATCCTATGCCGTTATTTGAATTATTGGTGTACCAATCGGCCAAAAAAGTCATATATTCAATTCCGGATTTCACGGTACTAGCCTTTAGCTCTCCCTTGACCACGTAAGAGGCAAAAATATTGCCCATAGTACTATCTTCCCATCCCGGGCAGATAATCGGCAGGTTTCTTTTGGCGGCGGCGTACATCCAAGAATCCTTAAGGTCGATTTCGTAATGTGCTTCAAGAACGCCCGAAAGCAACAATTTGTACATGTACTCATGCGGCAAATAGCGTTCTCCTTTGGCCTCGGCATCCTTCCAAATCTTGAAAATATGCTTTTGTATCCTTCGGAAAGCTTCCTCTTCGGGGATACAGGTATCGGTTACGCGGTTCAATCCTTTTTCTAACAGATCCCACTCATCTTGGGGGGTCAGGTCCCGATAATTTGGGACTCTTTTGTAATAGGAATGCGCCACTAGGTTCATAATATCCTCTTCCAGATTGGCCCCCGTACATGAAATAATATGCACTTTGTCTTGCCGGATGATTTCTGCAAAAATTTTGCCCAATTCGGCGGTTGACATGGCTCCCGCCAAAGAAACCAGCATTTTTCCGCCTTTTTCAAGCTGCGCTTCATAGCCCTTGGCGGCATCGACCAGTGCAGCGGCGTTAAAGTGCAAGTAGTACTTTTCAATAAATTTTGATATTTCTCCTTTAGTCTTCGTCATCATCAAATTTTGAATGGCTATTGCCCGATCGGGAATCGACATCATACGTGTTGTCATATTCCTCTTCCGTTGCCTCGCCCATAAATTTATAGCTTAACATTTTGTAATACAATTTTGCCGCCAATAAATCAGAGGATTTGTCATTAGGATTCGGACAAAGTTCGACTATATCGAAACCGACCACATTTTTCTCTTCAAAAATCTGTTTTAAGAACTCCAATGTCTCATACCAGAACAGACCGCCTGGCTCAGGGGTCCCCGTCGACGGCATGATGGAAGGGTCCAACGCGTCTAGGTCAACGGTGATAAATACAGTATCGGTCATTGCCTCAATGGCCTTATCCATCCAGAATTCATCGTTGACCATGTCATGGGCAAAGAAGGTTTTTTCTTCATCCATAAAAGTTTTTTCGATGGCATCCATGGATCGTATACCCACCTGTACAAGGTTAGTGGTTTGGCTGGCCTCGTGTACGGCGCAGGCATGACTGAATTTCATGCCCTCGTACGACTTTCTTACATCGGCATGAGCGTCGATGTGCAGCACGGTCAGATTATCAAAACATTCATTAAATGCGCGAATGGTTCCAATGGAAATTGAATGTTCCCCGCCAAAAAGGGTGACGAACTTGTTGCGCTTGATATGTTCCTTAACCGTTTTATGGACCGCATTTACCATAGCCTCCGGAGATGTATTTTCAGTGATGGCGTCGGCCAAGTGAATACCCTGTTGGTAGACCTCGGTATCGGTCTCGATATCATAAGTTTCCATATTTTCGGAGGCTTCCAAAAATGCCTGTGGCCCTTTATCGGCCCCTTTGACCCATGTGCTGGTCCCGTCGTAAGGCACGGGTATCAAGACTACCTTTGCCGTTTCCAGTTGTGCGAATTCGTCGGGTATGCCGGCGTAATTCTTTGATGTGCTCATTGATTTAAGTTAAAATGATTATTGTTTTATTTTTATGAATTTACCAATATAAATTACCTCGGATTATGTCTAAAAGAGGATTTCAAAAAACAAAATCCAAATTCCAAAAAATAATTTTGGCCAATTCGTTAAATTCGTATCCAATCAATCTCCTATACCGATCTTATCCATTTTCCCCTTAACTCCGTCTCTTTTCAATTCCTTAGCTCCTCTGGTAGCATATCCTAAGATCCCCAGAAAATCTTCGGCTTTCTGTTCCGGACTGAAAAGTTCATAGGTGAGGTTTCCCTTTTTATCGGTGTCAATTAAAATATGCTTGGGTTGCGGAATCAGGCAATGCTGCAATCCGCCATAACCGCCAATGGTCTCTTGATAGGCGCCCGTATTAAAAAATCCTATATATAAGGGTTTATCTCGCTTGTATTTCGGTAAATATATGGCGTTCATATTCTGCTCGCTGTTGTAATAATCATCGCTGTCGCAGGTGAGTCCGCCCAGCAGCACCCGCTCGTACTCATCGTTCCACCGGTTGATGGGCAGCATAATAAAACGTTTGTTGATAGCCCAGGTATCGGGCAAGGTGGTGATGAACGACGAGTCGATCATGTTCCATTTCTCGCGGTCGTTCTGTTGTTTTTGATAGAGGATTTCGTAAATCGCACCACCACTTTCCCCGACCGTAAAGCTTCCGAATTCGGTGAAGATATGGGGTACCGGCACCTCGGCTTCCCCACAGGTAATATTTATCTGGTTGATGATCTCGTCGATCATATATTGGTAATCGTATTCAAAGTGCAAGGAATTTTTAATGGGAAATCCACCGCCAATGTTCAGACTATCCAAAGTTGGACACATCTTTTTCAATCGCACGTAGACCTTTAGGCATTTTACAAGTTCGTTCCAATAATAGGCGTTGTCACGAATACCCGTATTAATGAAGAAATGCAACATTTTCAGCTCTACCTTATCATTGTCCTTGATCTGGTTTTCGAAGAACGGTACAATATTTTTGTACCCGATACCCAAGCGCGACGTATAGAACTCGAATTTCGGCTCTTCTTCGGACGCGATACGAATACCCACTTGAAAATCACCGTCGATAGCCTCCGATAAAAGTTCTATCTCCTCGTAGTTGTCGATAATTGGGATGCAGTTTTTATGCCCCCCGTTCATCAATCTGGCGATATTTTCGACATACTGGTCCCGTTTAAAACCGTTACAGATGACGTAGGTATCATCTTTGATGTATCCATCCCTTTTGAGGTTCTCAACGATATTAATATCAAAGGCCGACGAAGTTTCAATATGGATATCATTCTTCAATGCCTCATGTAAAACATGCTGAAAATGGGAGCTTTTAGTACAATAACAGTATTGATACCTGCCCTTGTAACCATGTTTTTCCATAGCTTGGGAGAACCAGTTCTTGGCGCGGCCAATGTTCTCGGAAATCTTCGGCAGATAGGTGAATTTTAAGGGACTACCATACTTTTCCACGAGTTCGTTCAAAGGGATGTCGTGAAAACGCAGGTATTCGCCATCGAGGGTGAATTCTTCTTGTGGAAAATAATAGGTCTGATCGATGAGATCAAAATATTTGGTGTTCATGTGCTTTTTGGATCTTGTGGGATTCTTTATGGAAAGAGAATATAAAGATGGTTTTTAAATGTGCATATTACGATTACTAAAAAAAGTGCTTCAATCCGTATGGGATACCATTAATTAGGCCGATAGTTCATGTAATATATCAGTTCAAAAGATTTGGCGTAACAAATGAAAACAAAAAATCGCAAAAAACAAGGGCTTGGGCAAAATTTAGGACGAAACGGAAGATTTGAATTTTAAACCGTATTCCATTTCTTTTTATATTTATGGTTAAAATCACAACCCATGGAGCTTAGAAAACACATCACCACCTTGATTATCGGTCTTTTATTTGGATGTACCCTTATAATGAACGCCCAGATTCAACCAGGTGTCTATATTTCGGATACGGAAAACATACGCCACGAACTGAAAATCGATGATGACTATATGGTCTATACCCAATATCGGCAATCCCCACCAAAATTCATTAGAACGCTTGGCGGATTCTCTCGCGTCGAAGAAGCTGATGGAAAACGTTTGACGGTCTTGTTGGAATTCAATTCGAACTATGAAAAAGATTCATTGCGCATGTTGAGCATTCCTATGGAAATCGACGGTAAAAACTTAGTGCTGGATTGGAATTCAAAATTGACTTTTACGCCCTTGCCCATACCCAAAGAAGTACAAGACTTGCGCGGCGAATGGCTTTTTGCCGCCCGCGGGCCCGATGAAGGACAAGAAAGACGAGGCGAGGAGAACCCGAGAAAGACCTTGAAATTTCTAATGGATGGCCGTTTTCAATGGATTGCCTACAACACCGACACCTTCGAGTTCTTCGGCACGGGTGGCGGTTCGTTTTCTTCGGAAGACGGGGCTTACGTCGAAAATATCGAATTTTTTTCAAGGGATGATTCCCGCGTGGGGGCGACCTTGCAATTCAACTATGAAGTTGAGGATGGTGATTGGCACCACACCGGCAAGAACAGTAAAGGGGAGCCATTGTATGAGATTTGGGCGCTGAGGGAGTAAACTGTTGCAGTGGCAGGTCGCAGTTTTTATAGTATATTAGTGGCTTGAAAACCAAGCCACTTAAATCAGAAGGTCAGACAATAAAATCATTTTAAGTGAGCCTGCTGGCAAAAGAATCTCACTGAATATCAGCTAAGGAATTTTCAACTTCGCCGACATCCTTCTTCCTTTCCTCTATATCCCCCTCCATATCCATTATCAAATTCGCGATCAGAGCCGTCCATCCGGTTTGGTGCGAGGCACCGAGGCCTTTGCCGGTATCCCCGTCAAAAAACTCATAGAAGAGATGCTCGTCCTTGAAATTTTCATCCGTTGAGAACACCTTTTTTGAATTATCGGAATGATAGTGGAACTTCCCTGTTTTATCCTTTTCAAAAAGGCTTATCAGTCGTTTCGTCAAAGCATTGGCAATCTCGCGAAGATTTAGTTTAACGCCCGACCCTGTTGGGAATTCATAAACGTACTCCGGTCCATAGAACGTATAATATTTGCGCAGGGACTGAATGATCATGTAGTTCAAAGGCATCCAAATAGGACCGCGCCAGTTCGAGTTGCCCCCGAACATGTTCGAGCGGCTTTCGCCAGGTTCATATTGAATCTCGTGGTGACCATGGTGGCGAAATACGAAAGGATGTTTTTCATGATATTTGGATAGGGAGCGGATACCATAGTCCGATAAAAACTCATCTTCATCCAACAGTCTTTTGAGCAGATGTTCCAATCTGAAACCGCGCATGATGGAAAAAAGATACTTGCCATCAACATTGGTTTCCTCTATGTTCGAAATCAAGGAGGCCAAATCAGGTCTGGTACGTATTATTTCCGCTGCCCTGATTTTGAAATTCTTCAGTTCGGCAAAAAGGTCTTTAGGAATAACTTCGACCGCGAACATGGGTATAATGCCCACCAATGATCGTACCTTCAGCCGATCGGTCATGCCGCTCGACATTTCGACCACATCATAGTAAAAATTATCGGTATCATCCCAAAGTGAAATATCGCTTTTTCCGATGTGGTGCATAGCCCAGGCGATATTCAAAAAGTGCCTGAAAAATTTAGCCGTGGCCTCTTCATAATTTTTATTGGTTTTTGCCAGTTCTAATGACATCCGGAGCATGTTGAGCGTGAACATGGCCATCCAACTGGTCGCATCGGCCTGTTGCATCCGGGTAATACCCGGAGGCAGGTGGTTTCGGTCGAATACACCTATGTTATCCAGACCTAAGAAACCTCCGTCGAAAAGATTAGTTCCGTGTTTATCTTTTTGGTTCACCCACCAGGTAAAGTTAATGGTCAGTTTATGGAAGGCCTTTTCCAAAAAATCAGTATCGCCTTTCCCGGTCCGATTTTTATCCTTTTCATAAACATTCCAAACGGCCCAAGAATGTACTGGTGGATTCACATCGCTGAAATTCCACTCGTACGCGGGAATCTGTCCGTTGGGGTGCATATAGCTCTCCCGAAGCACCAATAACAGTTGCTCTTTGGCAAAATACGCGTCAATCTCTGCAAAAGATGCCATATGAAAGGCGAGATCCCAAGCGGCGTACCACGGATATTCCCACTTGTCTGGCATAGAGATAACGTGCCGGTTCGTCAAATGCTGCCAATCGGTATTTCGGGCATCGGCGCGATAGGGTGTAGCTTCCCCGGGGCCTCCATTAAGCCATTTAAAAACATCGTAGTAATAGAATTGTTTTGTCCAAAGCAGACCCGAAAAGGCCTTTTTTGCGATTTCTTGCTGAGCTTTTGGCAAGTCTTTTTGTATGACATTGCCATAGAAATCCTCGCACTCCCGTATGCGTTGTTCAAATAGGGCATCAAAATTGGCCCAAGGGTTCATCAATTTCTTTTTACGAAGCCGTAACCGTATCGTTTTTTCTTCACCTGCTTTCAGCTCAAGGCTATGCCAAATCGCCAATTTCGTCCCCTTCTTATCGGGGTTTACGGTCGGCTTTCCGTTTACGACATGGTCGTTTATACCGTCCTTTACGTAATCGACCTTGTTCGAGACGCCATAAATACGTTGATTATTAGTCTCGTTCTCGCAAAAAAGTTGCTCTCCGCTTTCGTGATAGAGATAGTATCTGCCATTGCGAACACTACGTGATTGCACACAATCTTCACCTACCGATTTCATATCGGGCCGTGTGTATCGTTTATTATGTTTCCAATAATTTCGGAACCACAGCTGGGGCAGTACATGCAATTTTGCCTTTCTAGACCCTCGGTTTACAACGGTAACCTTCATTAAGATATCGCCTACATCGGCCTTGGCATATTCGATAAAGCAATCGAAATAGGCGTTGTTCTTGAATATTCCGGTATCGAGCAACTCATATTCCGGCTCGTCTTGGCTTCGCCCATTCTTTTTGACCAAATCGGCATATGGGAATTTCTTGTGCGGATACTTGTACAGATACTTGCAGTACGAATGTGTTGGCGTGGATACCTGATGAAAATAGAGTTCCTTAACATCTTCCCCATGGTTGCCTTGGTCGTTCGTAAGCCCGAACAGGCGCTCTTTTAGAATTCTGTCCTTACCGTTCCAAAAGGCCGGGGCCAGGCAGAGTATTTCCCGTGAGTCGCAGAAACCGCCAATTCCTTCTTCGCCCCATCTGTAGGCATTACTACGGGCCTTTTCATGGTCTATAAAGTTCCAGGCATGCCCGTGTACGCTGTAATCTTCACGAACGGTACCCCATTGCCTTTCGGCCAGATACGGCCCCCATCTTTTCCAGTTTTTATAGTTATCGGGAACGGCCAATCTTTCGGCCTCGGCATTTGTGTTGGTCATAGAATGGTCGGTAGGGTTTTTAAATTGCTTTTAAATATAAAATTAATTCAGCAAGATGATTAGACTTACGATAAGTTTTACCGTATCGCCAGTATGAACGATACTATTTGAATATTTTGTAAAAAAGTGCCGTTATAACTACCAGATATGTTACGGGAGGATTTTATAGCCCCAGCTACCCCGAAGCTTCGAAGGAACCCGAATCTAAAGTGGCGAACTTACATGTGTAGACCTCGAAAAAGAAGCACGGGACTGGTAATGGCAAAGCTCAAGACCGAATGTACCGACAAGGCAAAGGCTCAGTTGAAGCAGTACGGCCCACCAAACAATGGCCTTGTATGACTGAAAATAAAGGAAAAAACTCTTTAAAAGAGCTTATGTCAGATGGGTTTTCCTGGAATTATGGGCTTTTGCAACGGTTAGCCTTCTTGAAAGTAGTGATTACTACTATATGCTATTTAGAAACTACAAATGTTCTCAGCATGTTTTTACTTAAAGTGTTTGGTACCTCTGAGACCAGCGCATATTGACCGGGTTCAAGGCTTGCAATAAAATAACCGCGACTTCCGGCAGGCATATCGTTAACCCCACCCATAAAAGTAAACTCTTTAGGTAAAGGATCTATAAGACCTTTAGGATTTACCCAATTCATCCAGCTTTCTAATTTTTCAAGATTTACATTTTCGTTGAACCTAACAAGATTAATATCATGACCAACAAAATTTTCATGTACAATCTGATCTTTAAAAGTTACCAAAAAAGTATGTTTTCCCGAAGGAATGGAATCTTTGAAAACAATTCCATCTTGGCTCGATATTTCAATAGTAAAATCGGGGTTTAATTCTTTGTTTCCTGATTTGTGGTCAGAAACCACAAATTCGTCTATCATTCCCATTGATGTGTGAAAAACCCCATTGCTCATTTTTACATAGCATTCTACTAAATAATATCCGGGTTCTAATTTAACCGCAGTTACACTTGTTTTATCGGCAGATACCAATCCGGAACCTCCCGAAAATTCGACATTGCCATACCACTTTGGAAGTTTTCCAAATTCTGCCATTGCCTTTTCAAGGTTTCCTTCATTAATTTGTTTTAAACCACTAGAAAAATATGGGATTACTTGACTTTTAGCATCTGCTAATGTTTTTCCTTCAGGATATTTTTCAAATAGAAAGAAATGGGTTTGAGGTGATTGATTTTTATAAAGAAATGTATTCCATCCCGAGGAAATAGTATCAGGCATTTGAAAATCCATTTTCTCTGATATTATTTCTACCGTATTCTCTTTTTCTACCCCAACAGTATTTGGCTGTCCTTGTTTTTTATCGATTTTACATGATTGCATAAGCATGAAAGCAGATAAAACAATAATTAATAGCATGGTAGATGTTATTTCTCTACTATAAGTTTTAAAAGGTATCATGATATTATGGTATAGTTATATTACTAACGGTTTCGGCATGGAGTAGGCAAGGGATTGAGGTGTTGGGCAACTCCTACGATCCTTTTAAAACTTAATTTGCTCACATTGATTTTCTCCAGCCTGTCGGCAATCCGTTTTCTCGAACCGATACTGAAGGCACAATCATAGCCAAGGAACATCCTTCCGTTTTTCCTGGAGAAATTGCTCCTGGGCTGAAAGGAATACCCAAGAAAGTCGAACTTGACCGTCGGGTACTTTTCCTTTCTGCGATGGTCCCTGCAATAGATGATCTTTGTCTTTTGCGAGTGTAGTTCCAACCCTACGGATACCCTCTTTTCCAGTTTTTATAGGTATCGGGAACGGCCAATCTTTAGGCCTCGCCATTTCTGTTGGTGATAAACCGGTCGGTACGGTTTTTTAATGAGTAGCCTCGGCAAGAATCGAACT
>JAGXIC010000044.1 GCA_024635875.1 Pricia sp. | reverse complement strand
GTCCCGTTCTTCGGAAGGATCTGTATCGCGGCTTTCCGTACCGCACCCGAGGGATGGTAGAGTGCGCCGCCGACCACGTTTTTGGCCTCCGGGTCGGATTCCAGCGCGCCCAGCCCCTCGATGGTCCAGAGCGCATGTAGGGCGGCGGGATCGAGGCCCATTTCATCGACCCTTGTATCGTTTACCAATTTGTAGAGATCGGGAAGGACATCGGTCTTGCCACGTTCGACCAGTAAACGTTGTGCCGTCATGCGCCAGAACATATTGTCATCGGAAAGGGCTTCCAGCAGTTCCTCGGGCTTGTCCCTATTTAGCGTCTTCGGTTCATGATCGCCCTGTGTTTTGGGAACGACCCGCCAGATACGCCCGTGCGACTTGTCCCGTAGGGGATTGACATAGGCGTTACCATCGCCGTTCACGGCATCGAATCCGCCGCGATCCTTGTTCGGGGTCGGGTTGTGCTGCACGATAAAGTTGTACCAGTCCGCCACCCAAACATTGCCGTCGGGACCGACCTTGGCTTCCACCGGGGAGACCCATTCATCGGCCCCGGCGAATAGGTTGCCCCCGTCCTTTTCAATATATCCGGCACCGTCCTTTTCGATCTTGGCGATGTGTACCAGGCCCCCGGTAGGTTCGCAGACAAAGGCGTACCGGTTCCAATATTCCCTGGGATAGTTCCGGGCCGTATAAAAATGATGTCCCGCGGCAGCGGTAAATCCACCGAAAACATCCACTTGGCGGTAGTTTGCGGTGATGGGCCGCATATCGTAATGGCCGTCGATCTTTAGGCTTCCCTGGGCGGGAATGCCTTCCACGCCGATCAGGTCAACGTTCGGGATGCCCAGAAAAACGCTATGTGTATTGTTGGCCGTGGAACCGAAAACGGCATTGGTCTCGGTAATGCCCAGCCCCCAGGTATTGTTGCTGGTATTGGTCAGGAACTCAAAGGTGCCGAATCCTGGATCGAAGCGGTAAAGACCCTGTGAAAATTTTTGTTCCTTTCCGAAGATACTCCCTTCGAAGCCGGAATAGCCGACCGTTCCGTAAATCTGGTTGTCGATACCCCGTTGCAGGTTCGAGGGGCCGGCATGGGTGTCGAACGTGCCCCAACCGTCGATCATCGTTTCCCTGACATCGGCCCTGTCATCGCCATCGGTGTCCTTTAAAAACAGGAACTTCGGGGCCTGAGAGACCACGATCCCACCATCGTAAAACGTAAAACCGGTGGGAATGTTCAGGTTCTCGGCAAACACCGTCACCTTGTCGGCCTTGCCGTCGCCATCGGTATCCTCCAAGATCTTTACTTTATCGTCGCCGATGCCCTGTTCGTCACGCACGCTATTGGGGTAGTCGACGGTTTCGATGACCCAGAGCCGGCCGCGTTCGTCCCAGTCCATGGAGATGGGGTTGATGATGTCGGGCTCGGAGGCGAAGAGCTCGAGGTCGAACCCGACCGGAACCTGTATCAGTTTTGCGGAGGCGCCCGGGGAAAGGGGTAATTGATATTGCGGGGCGGGATCTCTCTTTTCGTAGTTGGGGATGCTGTCCTTGTGCTCATAGGCCAGTTTTGGGATATCCTTGGAAAATTCCTCCCAGTTTTTCTTGGCATTGGCATCTACCGCCCATAGGATACCTTCCTTGATCAACTTTTGGAATCCCGGTTGGTTCCAGGTGCGTTCGTCGTGGCCGTACGCCGTATAGAAGACCTTTCCGTCGCCATAGTCCTTCACCCAGGTCCAGGGCTCTTTGTGGTCGCCCTCGGTACGTTCCATCAGTACCGTGATATCATCGGCGATCTTGTCGTGTACATAGGTCTCGTCCCAAGTGGAGAATTCCTTCAGATTTTTTGTAATAGGATGTTCCCTGTCGACGATGTTCGCCGTAAAGGTACCCGTACCGTGGCTGCTGAACTGGCCGCCGACCATATCGACATATTCGTCGGAATCCTTAAAACAGAAACTGGCGCAGTGGATGGGGATAAAGGCGTGGCCCTCTTTGACATAGTCCTCCAAGGCCTTTTCCTGCGCGGGATGCCTTTGTTCGTGATTGGCATAGAGGATCACGCCGTCGTATTTTTCGAGATTTTCGGTATTCAGGTCACCGACATCCTCGGTGTAGGTCAGGTCGATACCGTCCTTCGCCAGGGCGGCCGCCAAAATGGGCTCGTACGCCCGTGAATTGTGGTGCTCGCTGGCATGGCCCAGGAACAGCATCTCCAGTTTCCGCGGCGCATCGTCGGCTGCGGTTTCTTTTTTCTGGTCGGATCTGCATCCCCCGAAAAAAAACAAGGCAACTAGGGCTGAAAAAATAGTAGGGGAAAAAGTTTTCATGGTAATAGGGTTAAAGTGGATTTAAAACGCCATTTGAGCCATTCAATATTAGGTAAAAAAACGCTATAAAAAATACTGATATCTGTCCTTTACCGACTGAATTATATCATATAGTGGAAAATTTCACTAACTTCGGGATATATTTCGTGCAAACCCATCCGTCCTTTGAACACCGCTTTACAAAAATCCCCTATTCCCGATACCCATGCTTTTGTGATCAAGGAATTGAAACAGTCCGTTTTCGATCCCAACTGGCATTTTCATCCGGAATATCAAATTTTTATGGTATTAAAAGGAAGCGGCACGCGATTTATCGGCGATCATGTACATCCCTTTAAAAATGGTGATATCACTTTTACAGGACCTAATTTGCCCCATCTCTGGCGGAGTGATACCCAAGGGGAGCACCAAAAAAATAGTTTCCAAGCTGAGGGTATCGTGGTCTACTTTCAGGAGAATTTCATTGGTGAAAACCTCATGCAAAAAGAGGAAACGATAAAGCTACGGCAGCTTTTCAAAAAAAGTCTACGGGGGATAGACGTCACCGGAAAAACGGCCCAAATCGTTCAAAAAATGCTTGTAAAGCTATTGAAACTGAACGGTTTTGATCGGGTGTTACAACTGATGAAGATACTGAACTGTATGGCGCAAAGTGATGAGGCCGAACTGTTGGCAAGCGACGGGTATACCAATACCCAAAAGGAAGGCGACACGGAACGTATGAATCGCGTCTATGCCCACGTCATGCAGCGTTTTACCGAGAAAATACGTATTTCGGAAGTAGCGGCCTTGGCCCACATGACCCCGACCTCGTTCAGCCGCTATTTTAAAATACATGCCAACAAGACCTTTTCCGAATTTATAAGCGAGATCCGCATCGGTCATGCCTGTAAACTCTTGATCGACAAAAAGACCAACGTCTCGAGTGCCTGTTACGAAAGCGGTTTTCAGACCCTTTCGAATTTTAACCGCCAGTTCAAAAAAATCAGGAAAAGAACGCCTTTGGAATATAAGCGGGCGTATCTTTTGAATCGGTAGGTATGATGGGTCCAAGGGCTTGAGCTTAATTGATGGTATATTGGGATGGTTGGGCATTGGGAAAATCTTATTTTTCCTGGTAAAATACGATTCGTTTATGAACCCATACGGTTTACCGACTTTGCTCTCGCCATAGCCAAGTTCGCGGTCTATGGTCTCAGGGTCGAAAGTGCTTCTTGCCACCTCTTCAACTGGTTGCTAGCTGTGCTAGGGCTGAAGTCATCACCTCTTATGAATAATTTAACATCACTACTGCCCGTTCATACACTAATGTATATATTTGATTACAGTATCAAACCAATTGCTTTCCTTAAAATTTCATATACGCTAAATCTAAATTTTAAGAGTGAATAGGCTATAAAACCTCGTTTTTTGCAACTACCTTTCTTGGGTAATCTCATAGTTCTTGATTATATTACAATATTTTTTAGAATGACAGTGAATAGCAAGCCATAGCTATTGATTGTTCGAATCAATGCAATGAAAATAGTTAAAAATTCAGACTTTATCATTCCGATATCTATAGTGATACATCTGTGTATCATTAACGGTATTCTATTTGTACTTACCCCAGAAACCTATTCCAATTTTTTTAACATTCTCCATTATAATATTTCTTGGTTACTCATCACTTACGGTCTCGGTTATTATCCCAAAGGTCGTAAAGAGCGGTTTATGACCAATATCCATAAAATGTTTCAGCTCTACTTGATTTATGGTCTGGCTTATTTTGCCCTTTTCGGTTTAACTAGAAACTATTACCAATCGTTAGAGTACCAACTTTTCGTATATCTGCTTATTTGTCTTTGTCTCACATGGTATCGTGTTATCTTCTTTTGGGTACGGCGCCAGTACAGGTTAAAAGGCGGCAATTCAGTCAGGGTGATTGTAATCGGAAGAGATGCAAACCTTAAAAAAATACGCCATGTATTCGACGCTCCCGAACTGGGATACCGCTATATGGGCTACTTTGACGATATGGAGTCACCTAGTCCTACGTACTTGGGAAAAATAATTGACTGTTTTCTATACATTCTCGAAAACGACATCGACGAGATTTACTGTGCAGCCTCAAAATTCAACCACCTTGAACTAAAAAATCTTATCAATTTTGCGGACAACAACTTAATAAAAGTCAAGATTATACCGGATAATAAACAGATATTCTCCAAAACCATGACCATAGATCTTTATGATAATATTCCCGTACTGAAGCTGCGCAATGTGCCCTTGGATTCCGAATTCGGTCGGGTTACCAAGCGTATGTTCGATATCATATTCTCTTCTTTGGTAATAATCGGGCTACTTTCTTGGCTTACCCCCTTATTATTCATCATCATAAACCTAGAATCGCCTGGACCCTTGTATTTCAAACAAAAAAGACATGGATTCAAGCGTCAGGTATTTTGGTGTTACAAATACAGGTCAATGACCGCGAGCAGCACGGCCAATTCGAGGATGGCGACAAAAAACGATGCTCGAATCACCCGTGTCGGTGCAATATTGCGCAAGAGCAGCATCGATGAACTTCCCCAATTTTTCAATGTCTTTTTAGGGGACATGAGTGTCGTAGGCCCTAGACCGCATATGGAATTGCACAGCTGGGATTACGAGATAACGGTCGATAAGTATCTGGTAAGGCATTTTGTGAAGCCGGGCATTACTGGACTGGCCCAAATCAAGGGGTATAGGGGAGAAATAACAAAACAGGCCGATATACTCAACCGCACCAAATTAGACATCTTTTACGTAGAAAAATGGTCGCTGGCAATGGATTTCCGGATTATCGTCCAGACCTTGGTCAATGTCCTTTGGGGAGAAGATAAGGCGTATTGATTGTCTGTAATTCTACCATTTCTTCAAAAACCACTAATTATTCTTACTTTTTGTCAATTAACGGCCACGATTTTAGTCATATAAAAAGTAAAATTGTATTTCATCGAAAAAAACGAGCTTTTTGTCGATAAATGTACGATTAATCCTATTTTTGTACACACCTATTCGTTCTTTAAAATTCCATAAAATTAAGAGTTTTTTCAAGAGAAGTCGAATAGCTGAAGTATTTTAGAATTTAACCTACTATTAGCACAGACCCAGTTAATAATAAAAGGATCCCCGACCTTGAAAAGATTACAATTTTGCCTACTTATCCCGCTAACTTTTATAGCGAAGACGTCTATTGCACAAAATTTAAATACGACATTACCCCTAACCCCTAACATTCTTAGCTCTTCAGGTTTTGTATGTGATGGTTCTCAAGGTCTGACCTTTTCAGTTGGCTCTACGAATAGTGTCATCTTTTTAAGCGAGGAAGAGCGTTTTCCCGAAAGTGATAAACCTCAAGATACTACAAACGTTGCCCATGTTTTTGACGATTCTATTTCACAGTATTCGCAAGATAACGACGAAGCCACTAATATATCGATATATCCAAATCCTTTCATTGAAAGGATTACCTTGAATATTGAGAATTTCGCGAACGATAGGCAAGAAAAGTACCGGTATCAGGTATTAGACCTCATGGGCAATATCTTAGTCGCGCGTCAGGTAGTAAATAGTGAGGAGGAAATTTCACTAAGTTCCAACGTAAAGGGAATATATGTCTTACTGCTTTACAAAAATGAAAAAGAAATAAAGTCCTTCAAGTTAATAAAATCCAACCTATGAGTTCAAAATATTTAATCACCTGCTTCTTCTTGCTTCAGTTATTTTTGGTTTTAGGGCAGACCCCCGACAAAATAAGCTATCAGGCCACCATCGTCAATACCGATAATTCGGTATTGGCCAAAACCCGGATTGCCATGAAGATAGCCATACTTCAAAATAGTATTTCTGGAACCTCGGTCTACGAAGAATTACACAACCCCATCACCTCCGCAAATGGTACGGTAAGTCTCGAAATTGGGGGCGGCTCGCCTGTAAAAGGCAGTCTTTCGGGAATTGACTGGTCGAGCGGTACCTATTTTATTCAAACCTCGGTAGATATAAACGGTGGCTCGTCGTACAAACTTCAGGGCGCTTCGCAACTATTAAGTGTACCTTACGCACTGCATTCTAAAACTGCCGAACGCATTGCAGATGACGGGAATTACGTCTTGAGGGCCCAACCCATTTCTTTTACAACTTCTAGAAATGCCAATGCGGAAGATGTTGGTAATATTATTGAGTGTACTTCAGATGCTACGTTAACTATTATCGATAATTTTGACGCCATGGCCATTGGTGATGTTATAAATCTAGAGGCTCATGACGGTGCGGTGCTGATATTGGCGACAGGGGAGCAAGTCACCCTGAACTACGAACTGAATGGAAATGCTATTTTTGAAAGTATTCCAAGAAATGTTCGTTTCGGCCTATTGCGAAAAGTTAATGTTAACGCTTATATTATTTCCGGTCAATGAAGAAGTTCGTTTCCCTTATTCTTATAATGTCCTTTTACACAGTCTTCTCCCAAAGTTTTGCGTATAGTTTGGATAATTCTTCCAGTGTCAATAAAAATACCGGCTGGGATGGCATCAACACCTATCACGAATATCTTTATTTCAGCGCCTACGTTTTGCCTGTTTCCGAATCACACAGACTACAGGAAGCTTTGGATACCTATAAGATCGTACGTTTAGAAAAAGGGGTGTACACTAGCAACCCTATTGTAATGAAGCAGGGCCAGCGTTTGTATGGATACCCTACCATTACTAAACTGAACACGACCGTTACCATAAAGGCCGGCAGTACTAAGATCCGGATTCTGAATATGGAGATCAAGGACCTAATTTTTGAACCCGGGGCTCTTATAAGCGATAATTATTTCAAGACCCTACGGTTTACGCCGCTCAGCTGTACGAACTGTACCATGGAAAACAATACATTTGTCAATATAGATAGAAGTTCATTGCGATTTGACTGTAGTTCGGCCGGTTATTTTAGAAACAACAAGTTCATTAGGGTGTGGTCACATACCCGCTCTCCGCAGACCGTCATGAAAGGTAATTCGACGACACCTAGCTACGGCAATGTGGTATTGTGGCGCAACTACCTTTTTGCCAGTGGGGATGCTACCCAATTCGACAACCTAAAATCGCTAACCCTAGTGGGCGTGGATGCCGAATCGTGGAACTATCGAAATGAAGGCAGTAAGGCCCTTTTGCATATGAGAAAGATGGGCGATGTTAGAATAGGTGGCTTTTCAGGTCTGAACCATGGCAAATACCCTACGCCCACTTATGATATCGAGGCTAAAAACCTAACCATATTCGGAAAGGACATTTACTCTAAATCGAAGAACGATATCGTGAGGCCGGGCACCAATGTGATGATGCTATCGGGAAGACATGAAGCGTATTCGTTCGACAATACTTCGTCTTCTTTAAATTTTATGGCTTATTACAATGATAGGGATCTTTTTATGAACAGTAAAAAGGTGACATCTACGCTATCGTCGTCATATGATGGACGAATGGAAGACATGCTAATAGACCAAAACGTCAAAACTTGGGACAGGCCCTATTTCGGGAAGATTCCAAACCCGGTGAGTGCGGCGAGGATGTCGGCCCGATCTGGAAAAAAAGACCAATCTGCCCAAATTCAGCGTCTTATTGATCGAGATGGCATCGCTGAATTGGAGGAAGGCATCTATTACATTTCTAAACCACTAGTCATTACCGAAGGGCAAGGCATCATCGGTAAAGGTTCTGGAAAAACAGCGGTAGTAGGTATTAAAGACGACTTTGCCCTGATACATGCCACGAACAACACTGATCAGGGAAAAGGCAGCATACAAATTCATTTGGCCCATATGACGCTACAGGGCGGGAAAACCGGACTTTACGTAAGCCCCTTAAAAGGAAGCAGCAAAAGGCTACAGCTGAGTGCATGCACTTTTAAAAATCTCATTTTCAGAAATCAGAAAAATGGAATGCATTTCGACCGGTTTTATGGCGTCGACAATAACTTTTTTGATAAGATCAGCTTTGTCGATTGCCAGATAGGCGTTTTTCAAGAGCCCGACCCCAATTTTGATGTGTACAAAGGGGAGACCAATAGCATGATGTATATGGACAAGAACGTTTTTTTCAAATGTCAAATTATAAGATGTGGTATTGGCTTTAGCATGTTGGCCAAACGGCCGAACAACTTAAATGCCTGGATAGATTGTAAATTCGATGGCAACGGAATTGCTGTCGATATGGAAAAAGCCATCAACCCCATTTTTGCGAACTGTGACTTTAAAAATAATAGAGGAGAATATATTGTGGGGCGCGATAATGCATCGAGTTTCTACAATTGCAATTTTAGCGGCAATAGGGCACAAGGCATATTCAAATTACGAAAGGCCTATATCGAGGGATGCAATTTTTCTGACAACGCGCCGCTGTTCTCCCATCCTACAGGGGAGGGATTTATTATGAACTCGACCAGTAGCGGTGGTCTGGGCACCATGAAACACGGCATTTTGGTCAATAACACTTTTCGCAACGATAAAGAGCTGAATTTCTTAGTGCTTGAATTGCAAGATCGAAGGTTGCGGAAAATTGTCGATAGAAAAAGTAATCCGAAGCCTCAGTACCTGGTGACAAAAAAATAGGGATACACCGAATCTGCAATACATACCGCAACAGGTAGCTTTCCACCATTTTACATATCCTATCAACTCTTATTAACATCATCGGCCTTAACAGAATCCGCAAAAATTTAATCTGTCCGCCCATGAACCCATATTTAGGATATGGCAGGTAGTATCAACACCATCCATTTTGAACGCTTACAGTATATTCTTATAATACCGCCATTTTTAGGGGTATTTCACATCGAAAGGAACATATTTAGGCGAGATTCTGAATTTAAAAAAGTATTTTATGCCAAGCCCTTAAAAATAAAATCATCCTTCGAGAATATGAACGAATAGTTTGAAATTGCCCATCAAATAATTCATCTTTGTCAAGCTCTAAAAGATTATGCCGCTAAAATCCCATATAATCTTCAAAGCAATGAAACATGGTGTTTCCCTTATACATAAAAACGCAATCTATTGCATTGTCCCGAAAGGTCACTAGCATCTAAAACACGTCATTATGCCGTAAATAAAGATGTTGCTTTAAATCTATTCGAAGAATGAAAATACTGCGTATCATCCCCAGCATGAACCCTGAACAAGGTGGCCCTTGCCAAGGCATTCGAAATTCCATCCCCGAACTTCAAAAATTAGGCATCGTGAACGAAGTAGTTTCGTTCGACGATCCGGAAGCGGATTTTTTAGGTGAAGATTCATTTACCATTCATGCTATCGGTAAAAGCAAAAGTCCGTGGCGCTATAATAAAAAATTGGTGCCTTGGTTATTAAAGCATTTTAATGAGTATGATGTTGTGGTCGTTCATGCACTGTGGTTATATCATAGCCATGCCGCCATTAAAGCCATTCAGACCTTCCGAAAAAGACATACGGTATCACCGAAAGTATTTGTAATGCCCCATGGTATGCTCGACCCTTATTTTCAAAAAGCAAAATCAAGAAGATTGAAGGCCTTACGCAATGAAGTCTATTGGAGGTTATTCGAAAACAAGGTCATTAACGATTCAGACGGCGTTTTGTTCACTTGTGAAGAGGAATTGTTGTTGGCAAGAACCACGTTCGCCAATTACAGGCCGAAGAAAGAAATCAATGTAGGATACGGAATACAACCCCCACCTGCTTATAAAGCTTCAATGAAAGAAGCTTTTGCAGTAAAGGTGCCTAACTGGAATGGAGAGCCGCATCTTTTATTTCTGAGCAGAATCCATCCGAAAAAGGGTGTTGATTTACTGATAAAGGCCTATCAGAAGTTAGAAAAAAAACTAGGTAAAGTACCTCAATTGGTCATTGCGGGACCCGGATTGGAAGGTGAGTTTGGAAAAGAGATGCAGCTACTGGCCGCTGGTTCACCGAATATTTTTTTTCCGGGTATGTTGACCGGAGATGCCAAATGGGGGGCCTTCTATACGGGTCAAATTTTTGTGCTGCCCAGTCATCAAGAGAATTTTGGAATCGCCGTAGTAGAGGCCTTGGCATGCGCCAAACCGGTTCTTATCAGCGATAAAGTAAATATTTGGCGTGAAATTGCAAAAGGAAATGCAGGCATCGTCAAAGAAGATAACGTAAAGGATACCTATCAAATGTTAGAAGATTGGGTATCATCGACCGAACCCCAAAAAGATGAAATGGCCGAAGCCGCTTTAAAGGTTTTTCATGAGCATTTTACCATTGCGCAGGCAGCGAAACAATTCTTAAAGGGAATTAACCATTAAATTCTAGAAATGAAAAAAATAGGAATTATTACGATTCTTAACGTCAATAATTATGGTGCCGAATTACAGGCATTCGCTCTGCCCCATAAACTGAAATCGATGGGGTACGATGCCGAAATCATCAATTATCTTTTTTATAAAAACCCCGAATATCAGAGCGAAAATAGCGCTCAGCCCTTAATAAAAACCTCATTTAAGAATAAACTAAAAGACTTTGTCCTAAAATGGTTAGACAAGTATAGCGCCTTTAAGTATCCCGAAATTGCCAAAAGAAGAAAACAGCGCTTTGACAGCTTTCACAAAACGCACACCCCCTTATCAAAGCCTTACAAGAGCTATTCTGAACTATACAACGCAACATTGCCCTACGATACTTTTATCGTTGGTAGTGACCAAGTCTGGAACCCGAACAACGGAACCAACATAGCGCCCTACTTTTTGACGTTTGCGCCCGAAAATGCCAATAAGGTCTCTTTTGCATCAAGTTTTGGGGTAAGCAGCCTGAACGAGAACTATTACGACCAATATCGTGAATGGCTGAACAACTTGAACCATATGGGTACCAGGGAACTTGACGGGGTGAACATCATTAAAAATATAACCGGCAAAAATGCCACCCATGTGGTCGACCCCACCTTATTGCTCTCTAAACGAGAATGGGAAGACCTTATGGTGCCCTACGTAAGCAAGGAACCTTACATCTTGTTCTTTATTTTTAAGAAAAATCGATATGCGGAAGAACTAGCGTATAAAATTCAGAAAAAGACGGGATTCAAAATTATAAGGGTATGTAAAAATGAAATTCCGTTGGAATCCGATGATAAGATTTTAAATATAAGGGACTTCGGGCCTTTAGAGTTCTTAGGATTATATAGTGGTGCTGAGATTGTTTTGACCACTTCATTTCACGGCAGTGTGTTTTCGTTGATTTTCGAAAAACCCTTTTATACCATCACCCCAATGAGCAAAGACAATAACAGTAGACAAGAAAGCCTGGTCAACACGCTGAACCTTCAAGATCGGTTGTTAAGAGAAGGTGACGACGTTAATTTGGATACGTTGTATGCTATTGACTTTCAAAATGTAAGGAAAATTTTAGGGAAGCAAATTGATAGCTCGATTGAATTTTTACAAAATTCCTTAAAAGGATAGCCTTAAAAAAGAGGGTCATAAGGGGTATTACATTCGGTTTAGGTTTTTAAACCGAATACCGCTCCAGGACGACTTTTTAAAGTGATTACAAGATTAAAAATAGGCCAACAGGACAAACAGGATTAGCGGCGATTGGTATGGAAGAATTATCGATGAAATCGACGAGGCATAAGTTTTCGGCCTCCAATAAATTGGCCAGATTGGCTTGGATCATATGCTCCCTATTCTTGTTCAAGCCCTTTACCCTTCGGGTTTTCCGTAAATGGCGCGTGCTGGTACTAAAAATTTTTGGGGCTAAAGTCTCTTGGAACAGTTTGGTGCATTCCTCCGTTAAAATATGGGCTCCATGGAACCTTGAAGTAGAAGACTATGCCTGTTTAGGGCCAAAAGTCGATTGCTACAACCAAGGGCGGATAACCGTTAAAAAAAATGCGACGGTTTCGCAAAAAAGTTCTTTGTGTGCCTCGGGCCACGACTATACAAGCAAATACCACTCCCTCTACTTAGCGCCCATTGTGATAGAGCAAAAGGCGTGGGTAGCGGCGGAAGCCTTTATCGGCCCTGGGGTCACCATTGGTGAAGGTGCTGTTGTCGGAGCCAGGGCAGCTGTTTTCAAAAATGTCGCACCATGGGCGGTAGTGGGCGGTAATCCGGCCAGTTTCATTAAAAATCGAGAAATAAAAGACTAATGCACTCCATCTCTACGGTAATTCTCACCTATAACGAAGAAAAGCATATTGCGCGCTGTATTAAAAGTGCGCTCCGATTTTCAGAGGCCATTTTTTTGGTCGATTCGTTTTCGACCGATCAAACAGTGCACATAGCCGAATCATTGGGCGCCAAAGTATTTCAGAACAAGTGGGAAAATAATTATGCGAAGCAACTTAATTGGGGTTTGGAGAACCTACCGATACAGACCGAATGGGTCTTTCGTTTAGACGCAGATGAGTATTTAGATGATCATCTTATTGAAGAGATCGATCAGAAACTACCCAGCCTAGAAAAAGGTATTTCCGGGATCATATTTGAACGAAAAATGATTTTTTTGAACAAATTAATGACCTATGGCATGCTTCAAATGTATATGTTACGTCTGTTCAGATACCGACATGGCTTTTGTGAAGAACGTTGGATGGACGAACATATCGTACTGACCCAAGGAAAAAGTGTAAACTTCGACGGTTATTTTGTGGACCATAATTTGAATCCGCTGGGGTGGTGGGTACAGAAACATAACAACTATGCCATTCGGGAAGCGGTAGACCTTCTGAACTTGGAATACCAATTTATAGTGCCTAAGTCGCAGGAAGCATTACAGTACGAACTCTCTGCCGAGGCGGAATCAAAAAGGAACAAAAAAAAGAAATATGCCAACATGCCCTTATTCTGGCGTTCGTTCATCTATTTTGTCTACCGGTATTTCTTTAAGTTAGGCTTCGTTCAAGGCAAAGAGGGCTTTCTTTGGCATTTTCTGCAAGGTTGGTGGTACCGCACGTTAGTAGATGCCAAAATTTACGAGATTAAAAAGGCTTGCGGCGGGGATACCGTTAAAATGAAGCAATTTCTAGCGGAAAACTACCAAATCAAAGTTTGATTAGCTCCTGTTATCTCAACAAAGCAAGAAACACTTTCATCGAGGGGGAACTTTTGTTCCATACTTTATTAATCAAACCTATTTGCATAATCGTCAAAACAATACCAAAGCCCAACAAAAAAAGAAATTTGGCCATAAAATGCAACAGCATGTAAGCATTCACATCGAAACGGCCCTCAATGGTAAAACGCCATATATAAATGGCCAGTATATGCCATAGATATATCCATAGGGAATTAGTGGACAACCATATCATGATAGCCTTAAACCTTTCATGCTTCACCTTAAGGTGGTTGACAACGATATAATAAAACAAATTGGCACAACAAAAGCCATAGGACAAATAGTACAAGGTAGGTGGGTATTTATAGCCTTGAGTCGGAACAAACCCATCGAATATTCTCCACTTGTCAATCGCCAATATCAAAAAAACTACCAACGACGTAAAAATAATATAGCACAATTGTCTATTGCTCAACGTGCGAATTCTTAGACCATATAAATATAATACGGTATATGGAATTATAACCAATATTACATTGGCTACAAATTCTTTAAAGGCTATGGGAACGTGAACGAAAAGCAGGCAAACGGCTATCTCGTAAATAAGATAGACCGCAATAATCCCTCCAAAATACTTGATATTCGATATAGATGATTTACTCCATTTAATGCCTACTGGGGTGATCAACGCCAAAATGATAAACACTTTAAATATCCAAACAAAACCGATACCCTCATAAAAGGCATAAGACTCCAAGATGTCGTAGCCTGAGAATGGAAAATCAACTCCAATAATTCGTAATACAATATAAACGAACAGGAAAAAAAAGGTTAGAAAAATCCATGCAGGCAGAACGAGCTTTTTTAGTCTTTTCCTTAAAAAAGAACCCGTATCGATCGTTCTTGTTTCGTAGATATATGCATAGGTCAATGCAGAACCCAGAATAAGTAGGGTGACATCAAAATTACGAAATTGGAAAAGCCAACCTGGAGGACTCGAATGTGCAACCATAATCGCCAACACCCCACTAAACCTTATTAAATCAAGGCTGGTATTCCTTTCCTTCTTTGTTGATTCTATCATTGAACGTAGGGTATTAGACAATTTAAGTAGTGTATTCCTCCTGCTATTTAAGTTGTTCCCAATTCAAATCTTTAAAACAAGGGCCTTGGGTCGCCTCTGAAAATTTAATGTCGTTACTATAGCCGTTCCATTCCATTACCTTTGGATAGCCCTCTTTATCAACGATTACGTCCCACCCTATGGCTCGTACCATGGGCATTCGTTCATGTAATCGCAGTACCATTCGAATGCATTCGTCGTAGGCGGGAATGATTTTATCGGAAAATACCACCTTAGAATCGGGATGCTTGTCAATGGTGTGCCAATTGGGGAGGTACCCCTGCCCCTTAAGTGCCCCACTTTTCATATCCATAGGAATTCGAATATGGGTCATTGACCTAACATGGGTGTCGCTGGCCCTTCCCAACCTAAGATAGCATGCTCTTAATGATATTTGGTCGTTCGTATCGACAACGGTCGTAACCCGAATCGTGGCAACCGCAGATCCAACAAAAGCATTAAAAAAAGGATGTTGATCAATAAACTTTTGGATTACGCAGTCTCCTTTTTTTTCAATCATGCCCCGGTTAAAATCACGCTTCTCGAGCCGAAATACATCCCGGCCTTGATATGATGTATCTAACTTACAAATTACCGTTTCGGTATCGGCGAATATGGTCTGCTGCAATTGCCCGATAGTTAGGGGTTTTAAGTTTCGATCAAACCAAAATCCGTTGATAAAAGAAACAATATCCGGACATGCATCCGTATCGAACAACTTATTACAGAGTGGTTTCAGGGAAGAAATCTTACCGTACGCTCCTTGAATTTTAGGTATCACTACCCTACCATAATAATTATCGGGTATCCAGCCCTCTTTAAAATCACCATTTATGGCCGAATAGACGTATAGCCATGGCGCATAGCCCTTCCATCCTAAAGTTTCAACCGCATACGCATCTGCCTGGTTTTTCAGGGTAGCGTCTAGCTTACCCTTTTGTTCTTCAATTGCAGCCAATGATTTATGGGCTATAGTGTTAGAGATATGGTGATACCTCATCTGTAAAATCTTTTCTGAAGATTGCTTGACAAAAGATATTATCCCCTTTCGTGGTAGCATAGCGCTATATGGTTTCTATCGAAGATGGCTTATGATTAAAGGGGTTTTTTTATTCACCCTTTTGATCTTTTGGGTCTCCTCAAATCGGATCAGTATTTCTGTACGCGAACGTTGTCTCAACAACTCGGCCATTTTTTCGACCGCTTCGGTGCCTTGATCGACGTTTCTGGGAACGTAGTGTATACATACTGAAAAATCAGGTTCTTGATGTAACTGAATCTCCTTAAAAAGTTTCATATACCCGTCGAACATGGCCATAATGTGCTCTCCACGAATACTCAGGCCAGAAGGGGTCTCAATGATAACCGCACGACGCCCCCTTACATTATCCATCAGGGAAAGTGGTCTACCACAGCTACAGGCGCGCTCCAAATATTTCCCTTCGTCCCCGATTTCATACCGAATCAAAGGAAAAGCAAAATTAGTCAGATCGGTCAGTAGTATTTTTCCTGTCGTATTGGGCGGCACAGGTCGGTTGTTTTCATCTACAAATTCTATATGTACCGTATCTTGCATAATATGCAAGCCTTGTTGAGCCGGACATTCCGCTGCAATCAACGGAATTTCGGTGTTGCCATATTGATCGCAGACCGATGCGCCAAATGCCTTTTCCATCAACTCCCGTTGCTCTTCGAATAGCGGGGCAGACGTTACCCAGACCATTTTAGGCGGGTGAATTTTTATATTATTGTCAAGAAGGTATAAGGCAAACTCGAACATAACGTCTACGTACCCTTGTAGTAAAGTAGGTTTAATTCGATTAAAATCAGTTATAAAGCTATGAAGCTGACCGGCACTGGGATTGGCCGCCGCGAGAAATATTCGCTTGGTAGGCCACCATAAAAGTTTGTTTTTGAACCTTTCTATAAAGCCTTTATTAAACCGATATACAAAAGCCTGATTTTCCCATGGTTTTATTCCCCACCACTGAAGAATACGCCATCTTATTGGCGTTTCGGGATGTCTGCGATCCTGTAACGTAGATACGGGGAACCCCGTACTGCCCGAAGTAGTAACTTTTCTATAGTGTGAAGGAGCTACGTTATCAGCTTTTATCGCATCAAAATTTGCCTGTAATTCTGGCCGTGTAAGCGGTGGTATTTTTAGGAAATCTTCAGGTCTTTGCAGACCCTCATCATCTAAATTCAGCCCTTGGTATTTTTTTTTATAAAAACTAGAGTGTTCAAGGGCATGCTTTAAAAGTACCTGACGTTTTTTAAAATTCAGGATTGACACATCTTTTGTTCCCAAGATAGATTCTGACTCTTGAAACAAATCTTCGAGTTTAGGTTTTAAAATACCTGTTTTAAATGAAAAAACTGCTTTAGAAAAGCTATTCTTCATAGTAGTTTGGTGTTAAAAATATGCCCTATCAAGGCACCTAATAGTTATTGCTAAATATAAAAACCTATGGTGTTACCCACAAACAAAAGAAACCGTTTAGGGGTTTTTACTGATTTTTCTAAAAGTACCACGCTTAAATGACATATTTCCGAGAATTACATAAAGCACTGTATTATTCGTCAAAATACAGCGCGTATTTACAAATTCACTTTTCGATTTCGCGCTCAAAAGACCTCATTACGTTATCGATGGCCAAGTTTTTTTCGGCATAGGTTCTTGCCGCCTGTTTGACCCTTTTGACATCTAACTGTTGAAATGCTGAAAGAATAGCTTCGTTAAGGGCTTTTTGATTTTCGGGGGGCACTAATATGGCCATTTCATTTTTGCTCACCACCTTATGTAGACTCGATTTCGAAGTGGCCGTGATAAGCGCTACTCCCCCCACGGCTAAAATAGTCGTCAACTTTGAGGGCATTACCAAATCACTTGCTTGCTCTTTTTGAATCACTAAATGCAGGTCAGCCATATTCAAAAAGGCATTAAAATCTTCTTTAGGTTGAAGCGGCATAAAATGCATATTTTGCAAGTTCATCTCGGCGGCCTTATTCGCTAAATTTCGCTTATACGGACCGGTACCACAAATAACAAACTGCATACGTTTTTGGGAACACAGCGTATCGGCAGCGGCTAAAATGGCTTCTAGCCCCTGCTTTTCGCCAATTCCCCCGGAATATAAAACTACCCAGTCCGTTGAAGCAAAGCCGAACCTTTGCTTCAAGCCTACCGTATCATCCAAAGGAAAAAAACTGTTGGTCTCTGTCCAGTTCGGAAAGAATAGAACTGGTTTTTTTGCCTTTCGCTCGATTCGGGCAATCATACCCTCGGAAATACTACTTATAATATTTGAATTACGGAATATGTAACGCTCGATACCATATAAAATATTAAGAAGTCTCGGAGATCGGATGAGGCCCAATTCTTGAGCCGCTTCGATCTGTAGGTCTTGGACATGATGCAAATGCTTTGCGCCCATAATCTTTTTATAGATGACTCCTATCAGGCCAAATTGGAACGAGGGGGCTACGGTAATTACCCAATCGTATTTCGGTTTAAAAAATAGGGGCACCATTCGAAGCTTTGCTGCGATGGTAAAAGATAGGTCTAAAAGAACGCGTTTGATTGCAGTTGGTTTTGAGGGAACATACGTTGGGCATCTAATGATTTGCAGCTGACCGCCGGAAGCAAAATTTTCAATCTCGGTCGTGTACCAAAATCGGTTTTTTCTATAAGGTTCTTGCACCTTCCAATGAGGGTAATAGGGATAGGCCGTTATTACACAGCACTGATGCCCATTATCTGCCAACCAATGCATCATTTCGCCGGAATACTTACCGATACCCGTCAGTTCAGGTGTAAAATTATATCCAATGAACAAAATGCTCTTACTATTTTCCTTTTTCAATGAAGCTATAGATTAAAGTAGGTAAAAAAAATTGAGGAATTTAACTGATTTTAGATTACTTTGAATTTTCAACGATCGCCGCTTTAGTGCGTCTTGAATTTTGTATCACCGCATAGGCAAGACCATTGATGAAAATTCCGAAACCAAGAATTGTAGGCTGCCACCATTGCGATTGTATCAGATTGATGAGGCCAACACTCAGTAACAACC
>JAGXIC010000043.1 GCA_024635875.1 Pricia sp. | reverse complement strand
AGCCTACATTGTCCATAGCATCGTATTTATCGAAAACGGATTGTGAAAGACCGAATAGCGGCAAAAGTGCCAACGTGAAGCATACATTTAATTTTTTCATGACTGTCTGTTTTTTACCCTGAATTTAGTTCAGGATCTGATTAATGAGTATGGATTGATGGATTATTAATTTCTTATTTCAGCTTACTTACTCCCCGCCTTCTTCAATTGCTTCCCCCCAGGCAGATCCATTTTATCGGTGAGTTTGCCGATATCCTGCAGGTTGATGTCCCCGGTCAGCGATAGCAATACAGTCTCAAAGTTTCTTCCATCGACCTCTATATTCGAATCCTTTAGGCCGGTGACGAACATCAACAGCTCTTTTACGTGATCATCGTCCTTACCTTCCTTGACATAGAACTTGACGTTGGAATCACCATCTTTGACACGCATCAATTCTTCATAGGCCGAACTTTTTAAACGTGTGGTCACCCAAACGTCGATATCATTCGAAATCTTGGAATTCTCGGTGGTAATGACCTTAAAGCTCGTGATGGAATTTACCAGTTTGAAAAAATCCGCTGCTTCGGGATCATCGCTACTGACACTCATTTTACCGAGCATCTGGAACATCTTGGGCTGCATGGCCACAAAGGTGACCTGATCGCTGTCTTCGTATTTATCGAAAATATCCTGACTGAAGGTTACGATGGGCAAAAAAGCCAGTAAAATTACTATAATTTGCTTTTTCATGATTTCTAATTTATTTGAGTTATTGAGGGATTCTATTCGTGTTTGCTATTTAATTCTTAAGGTGATTTTTGTCCGTTATCCAAAAAACGGTTTGTATTTTTTTCAAATTCTTCCAAGTATACTATTTGTCCCGCTCCTTTGCTGAAATTAATGGAGAGTAGGGATAATGCCTCTTGGGCGGCCGCAATTTCGGCTTGTGTATACTCGTCTTCCAATGTACCTGAAGACGAAGATGTGTTGAAATAGGCCCCTACCAAAAGCAATACGATGGCTGCCGCAGAAATCCATGAGTACCACATTCTTCGAGAAGTACCAGTTTTTGGCTCCAACACCTCTTTCGTAAACCGCTCTTCTCTTTCTTTGGAAAAATACCGGAACATCGGAGTATACTGCTCTAAGTGTTCCGCTACCTGCTCTTGGGAAAAATAGGTGCGCAAAGTCGTTTCCTCGGATGCCGTTGTGGTGGCCTCGAAATACTTTTCTAATAATTTTTCTATTTTATCCGATTCCATAGTTATGTTTTTTTGTCAATTCTTCCCTTACCGTTTTTCTTGCCCTGGATAAAGCAACGCGCACTGCGGTAGGCTTCATTTCAAGCATTTCCGATATTTCATCATATTCGTATTGCTCCACATCTCGCAATTGTAATACCATTTTTTGCTGTTCGGGCAATTCTTCCATAATTTTTTGTACCCAAGACACGCTATCGGTAGCCTCCAGCTTTTTATCCAGCGAACTATCGTTGTCCGTATAATTGCTATGTACCAGTTTAAGGTTTCCCGCCTGTCTTGACTTCAAGCGGTCCAAACAGAAATTCTTGGTCATGGTCATGGCGAAGGCCTCTACGTTGTTATATCCTTCCATCTTTTTGTTTTTTGACCATAGTTTCATTAAAATTTCCTGGGTAGCGTCCTCCGCTTCTTCCCTTGATACTAACAAACGTTTGGCCAGCCGAAACAGCTTGTCCTTGAAAGGCATTACGAGATTCAAAAATTCCGTTTGTTGCATTTTGAGGCGCAACTGATTGTTTATTGATTGATATAAGCGTTCTTCATAAGGAAGACGAAGTACAACTAATTTTGTTACAATAAATTTTAATTTCTCTAAATTGTAAGTATTTTGGTCAACCTTATACTAACTGCTTACGTATAATATGATGTAAACAGTACTTATAATCCCCCAATTAATAATTCGCTTTCGTTTTCTTTGGAACGATACTTGATTTGGGGATGTATAATGAAATAAGCCACAATACTATTCCGCTATGAAAAAGTATCCAAAATTTCTTTTATTGTTTATTGCCATGGGGCTGTTTTTAACGAGCTGTTCCAATGACGATAACATTTTACCGGCCATTGAACCGGAGACCGAAAACCCAGAAACCGAAGACCCAAAGACCGCAGCAGATTATCCTGTTCAGAATTTTATGTGGCAGGCGATGAACCTCTTCTATTTCTGGCAGGCAGAAGTTCCAAATTTGGCGGATACTAAATTTTCAGATTTCGAAGATCCTGATTACATCTCGTTTTTAGGTTCAAAAGAAAACCCAACTGATTTTTTCTACAGCGATCTAACGTATCAACATAGACAGTCGGTGGGAGACGCCGCGGCAATTGATCGCTTCAGTGTGGTCAATGAAAATTATAAAGAACTGGTTAACGCCCTACAGGGTATTTCACAAAGCAACGGCCTCGAGTTTAATCTATACTTAGATGATGATGGTTTTGGTGTCTATGGTATCGTTACCTATATCATGCTAAATTCTGATGCATCAACGAAAGAAATCAAAAGAGGTGACGCATTCGTAGGAGTTGATGGTTCAAATCTGAACCTTGATAATTATATTAATCTATTGTTTGGTGATGCGAGTAGCTACACCTTGAATATGGCCAATATTGTTGGAGAGGAGATTGAAAATAACGGTAAAGAGGTTTCTTTGAATAAAATCATGAACTTTTCCGAAAATCCTATTCTTGTCAATAAAGTCATCGAACGAGGTGGTAAAAAGATAGGCTATCTCATGTATAACGGTTTTTTGGCCGCTTACGATGATGAGCTAAACGATGTTTTTGGGGATTTCTCTTCGCAGGGTATTGATGAGCTCATATTGGATTTTAGATATAACCCAGGTGGAAGGGTATCGTCAGCCGTGCAGATTGCAAGTTCAATATATCAGACAGATACTACAGCGGTTTTTATTCAACCCAGTGTCAATAAAAATCTACAAGATACTTTTTTTGGAGAGCCCGATAATTTTACGGATGTCACTATAGATTCTAAAACACCGCTCAACGAGCTTAATCTCAATCGAATTTATGTACTTACCAGCGAATCTACGGCATCTGCAAGTGAACTGGTTATAAATGGGTTGGAACCCTTTATCGATGTGGTGCAAATCGGCACAGCAACGACCGGTAAAAGTGAGTTTTCCTATACTTTGGTAGACGATCCCGAAGCAGCGTTTTTATACAATCCCGAACGCGAAGGGTTTATTAACCCTGACAATCAGTGGGCACTTCAACCATTAATTGGGAAAAATGCCAATGCAGATGGCTTTTCAGGGTACGAAAACGGACTAATACCTGATTTTGAAATAAAGGAAGATGTTGAAGCCTTAGGTGTCCTTGGGGATGAAGATGAACGGATGCTGGCATTCGCCCTTTCCATTATATCAGGCGACACGGCCAAAAGCAGCTTTGAGGATGTCATATCCGTAGACTACCTGACCAATTCAAAAATGTTTAAACCAGCAAGGGATAATATGTTTATGGATGGTTTGATCAAACCGTCCGCTTTAACATCCATTCAAAAATAAATTAGTATTTTTTTCGTTGTACCGTCTAGTAGGATTTGCCTTTCAAGCCTAACACACAATCCATCATCGAAAAAGCTATGCTCAACTATTTTAAAACAGGAATATTTCTATCGCTTTTCTTGCTGTCCTCTTCTTGTGTAACCGAAGACGATATATACCTACCGGATACGGTAGAACCAAACCCGGAGGCGGGCGTCCACGTACAGGATTTTATGTGGAAGGCCATGAATTTCTGGTATTTCTGGCAAGCCGATGTAGAAAACCTGGCGGATAATCGATTCCCCAGCACGTCTGAAGGCTCAGACCTCTATACCGAATTCCTTTTATCAGAGAACGATCCCGGTACTTTTTTTAAGAACAAGTTACAATATAGCGAGGATCGCTTTAGTTTCTTCAACGATGACTATGTAGAGCTGACACAGTCCCTTTCCGGTATTTCAAAAAGCAATGGTATGGAGTTCGGTCTTGTGCGTATTCCGGATAGCGACCAAATTGTGGGTTATGTACGATATATCATTCCAAATTCCGATGCCTCGACCAAAGCCATTGACAGGGGAGCTATTTTTACAGGAGTCAATGGCACTACCCTGACTGATTCAAACTATCAGGGTCTTCTTTTTGGAAATAGTGACACTTATATCCTAAACATGGCTACTATTGTGGATAATAGACCGGTACCCAGTGGAGAAGAGGTTATGCTGACCAAGCAGGAAAACCTACAGGAAAACCCCATTTTTATTGATGAAATCATCGAAACCAACGGAAAAAAGATAGGCTATTTGGTCTATAACGGTTTTACCAACGAGTTTGACGAACAGTTAAATGATGTTTTCGGTCGGTTTAAGACCGGTGGTGTAACCGACTTGGTTTTGGACATGCGCTATAATCCTGGGGGCTCGGTAAATACGGCACGCTTGCTTTCAAGTATGATCTACGGAACAAACACCAAAGAAGTTTTCTTAAAGGCCCGGTACAATGCTAAATATCAACAAATTCTGGAAGATCAGAAGACCGATGTACAAGAGTATTTTGCGGATAAAACAGGTAAAGGAACCCCAATAAACACCTTAGAACTTTCCAAGGTATATGTTTTGACCACTCAAGGTTCAGCTTCTGCGAGTGAGTTGGTCATCAATGGCCTCGAACCTTATATGGATGTTGTGCAAATAGGTGAAAAAACCCGAGGTAAAAATGAATTTTCGGTCACTATGGTCGATGATCGAGAAAACAACTACCTCTATAGCCCGAAACGGGTGAGCAAAATAAAATCCGATAACCGATGGGCCATTCAGCCACTTTTGGGACGTAATGAAAACGCGGACGGATTCTCCGATTATACAGCAGGACTTCAACCTGATTTTCCCTTAAAAGAAGATTTGTCCAACTTAAGTGATTTAGGTGATTTAAGCGAGCCACTTTTGGCCAAGGCCATTCAAGAAATCACCGGTGCTGCTACGGCCAAAACTGATTTTTCGGTAGCCTTGCCCATGGAGACGATTACCAGTTCTAAAATGCATACGCCTATGGGGGACACTATGTATGTTACGGATTTACCTGTTATAAAGTAGATGCCAGATCTTGGGCGGATGATAGGAGAATTCTAGAAAATCTCATTTATAAAGGATTTTTCATAAAAAGGGGTGGCTATGCGAACATAGACCACCCTTTTTTTGTGGAACTCATCTTGAGCTGCCGTTAACTTTACTATTTTTCCGAAGTACCGTTGAAATAGATCGATCCGGGATTGATACCGACTTCTTTAGTGGTTACAAGCGAATTATCCGACAGGTCATAAATTTCCAATGCACCGTTGCTGGCAAAATCCTTGGCATCCGTTCCGTAAAGTTTTCCATCCTTAACGGTCATATCGTAAAAACTGGTTCCGATGATTTCCGCTGCTGCGGGCAGTTCCGTGCTCGAAACATCCATCTTAAAAATACGCCCCGCTACACTATAATATAAACGGCCACCTTCATAAGATAGATAACCGGGATGTTCCGTCGATGCGAAAACATACGTCTCGCTAACGGTAGTATTGGCCGTATCGATTTTATCAAGTTGACCAGCGGTTTCGTCTTCTGTGTAGCCGGGCTTTCCACCGGAAAGTATCCAAAGGTAGCCTTCGTCATCCAATTGTAATGAATTGGGGGCATCCGCGACCTTAATGATATCCGTAACGGTATCGGAAGTCGCGTCGATCAACACAACGCCGGTATTAAAATTATAACCACCCTCAAGAGCTACATAGAGGCTATTATCCTTTGCTAAAATACGCTCGGGGCCTTCACCGACCGGTATTTTCGTTTCTACGGCATTGCTTTCCAAATTGATTACGGCCACAAAATCGTCTCCGGGATTTTCAGGATCTCCCCAATTGGTCACATAGCCTTTTCCATTGGCAACCGCCATATAACGGGGATTTAAAAATTCAGGCATACCGGGACCTCCAATGGTGGTTATAGATTTAAACGTATATCGGTTTACTACCTCAACTTTTTGGGAGTAACTAACTAAAATGTATCCCAAATCTCCATCGAATGTCATACTCTGTGCGGTATCTCCCCAGGCGTTTACCCCGTTTGAAGTACTGAAAATATCATTCTGCACTACACTGAAATCATCTGATATGAAGCTGACCGAAGCGTTTCCGTTAGTGATGCCGCCTTCGTTGACAACAATAATTCCGTTTTCATAGATTGGAGCCTCGGTATCGGTTTCCGGTAAAATTGGTCCGCCATCATCATTGGTACATGCGGTCAATAAAAATGCGGCCACGGCCGTGCTTAAAATCAATTGTTTTACGTTCATAGTTTTAAAAATTTAAAAGTAATTGGGTTTGAATATTTCTGTTGGGCATGGGGCGCAAGGCCACATTTTCGTAGTAGGTATTGAAAAGATTGTTCAAGGTCAAGCCAATGCTGTACTGCAATTTTCCTTTAAGCTCATGCGAGTAGGTGATACCGGCATTGGCCACTTGGTAGCTTTCGAGCTCACCTCCAATTATGGAAACCGGGCCGTTGTATAAATGCTGATAAAAAAGGCTAACATCTGACAGATTATAGGCTAAGGACGCATTCGCCCGATGGAACGGAACATATATCAGCTGCTCACGGGTGGCCTTATCTTCGGAAACCGTGTAGGCATAATTGGTTTTTATTTCTATATGTTGTTTTCCTTGGATGGGATAGATCAGCGCCAATTCGCCTTCCACTCCATAGATGCGCACTTCGTCTATATTGGAAGGCGACCAGATGCCCGAGACATTAGGAAGCCACCGAATCATATCATCGGTCGCGATGTAATATCCGTTCAAGTTTAAGCTCGCTATACCGAATTCGAAAATCTGACCTAAATCGATTTGGTACGAGCTTTCGGATAAAAGGTCTAGGTTACCACCAGGCTTCCAATAGAGGTCATTGAAGGTAGGCATCCTGAAATTACGGGAAGCACTTAGTTGTAGACCGTAGTTCTCCGATACCCTATATTTGCCATCCAAGGAAAAAACAAGGGGACTTGAAAAATCAGACGAGAAATCCTTTCGAAGCCCAAAATTATAGACCATTTGTTCTGAAACCTTGTGTTTTAATAGGGCCGTCAAAGAAACATCGTTGCGCTGCGGGTTTCCAAAACTGCTGCCATCGCCCCGATAATGATCATATTCCACATAGGAATTCAAACGAAATGCCTCGGACAGTTCCAAATCATAGGAATATCTGGCCAATAAGGTAGTCACGTTTCCCTCGGAAAAATTATTGGAATCCTTATTCTCATAATACGTAAAGCCTTCGTAAAGGTGGGCCAGTTTTAGTTTTGAGGTAGACTTTTTGCCCACACCTACCCATTCCAATTGTGTGCGATAGTGGTCATCTTCATACCGGCTTCTGCCCTGGGTTACCAGATTTCCTGAAAGGTTCCGTTCTCCTATAAAGCTTTGGTGATACAGGCGCAGTGCGTTTTTATCGGATAGCCTATATCCGGCATTAAAGTTCAGGGTGACATTTTGGAATTCACCGTTACGGTTCAGGCCCCCCGTTTCCAAATATTTATAATCGTTGTCCGATTCCGTGAAATTGAGCCCAAAGCTGTGGGACCACTTAACATTACCAAAATTTTGGCGGTAATTCACTTTATTGGTATCAAAGCTTCCATACCCCATCAAGACCTGATGGTCAAAATGGTCTTCGAAACGCAGCGCGTTGTTCAAATGTACGCTACCACCAATGGCGCCGGTACCGAACTGAACACTACCCCCGCCGCTACGGATGTCTACCGAACTATAGTTGAAGGGATTGATGGTATTGAAATCTACCTGTCCGTTCAGCGGAGAATTAATATTGATCCCGTTCCAGATTACGGCGGTATGCGAGGCGTTAGTTCCGCGAAAGGCCGGGGAAGCTACCATGCCGAAACCGTTTTCCTTAAAATAAATGTTGGAATTGAAGGTGAGCAGCGAAGTTAGAAAAGTGCCACCTCTTTGTATTGTGCTATCCGGCAAACGCTTTAACTTATGACCTTCGGCGTAATTTTTTAGGCGGGTATCGGATACGACCACCTCATCCAGTTCCCAGTGTGGTTTCCCTTGGGCGGATACTTGTCCGGATATGGACAATAGGAATGCTATGGCGGTTATGGCGCGTTTCATCACTTGTAAACTTTTATCCCGAAAGTTTAACAGTATTTGAGGAATCTGGCAGGTCTCCTGACTTGCGTCCCGTTACTTACCTTCCCGTTGCCCAAAAGGTCAACAGTGGTATTGAAGTTGTAACAAGCATCCACCAATGGCGGACAAAGCTTACAGTTGCGGGAACAGTTCCGGAATGGACAATTCAGAATTTTGAATTGTTATCACCGGATTCCCTTTTAATCCCATCCCATCAAAGTGCGGATGAAAACCAGAATTCTCAGCGAAAGTAAACATTCACATCCAATTTTTACCGCAACCATGAAATAATACTACTTTTGGGTGCGCTAAAATTCCAAATTTGAAAAAAGTACTGCTTATAGGTCTTCTTATTTTTTTCATTTCCTGTAAAGAGAAAAATAGAGAATCCGTTCCTATATCAACAGCTTCGAATATCTCCGAAATCAATTATGCCAGTGGCTTTTCGATAGAGAAATCGGATTCCGGATTGACAATCATCAAAGTAGCATCCCCATGGCCCGATGCCAAAACTGCATTTACCTATGCGTTGATTCCCAAGGAAAAAATGGCCGCGATGACCCTGAACAAGGATGAATATGATGCCATTATCGCCGTGCCCGTCGAGCGGATTGTCGTCACCTCAACCACTCATATTCCTGCATTGGAAGCTTTGGGCGTGGTTGACAAGCTGGTAGGTTTTCCTGATACTGAATACGTATCCTCTCAAGCCGCTCGAAAACGTATCGATGCTAGACTGATCAAAGAACTCGGCAACAATGAATCCATCAACACCGAAATGGTCTTACAATTAAATCCCGAAATCGTGGTCGGTTTTGGCGTTGACGGTCAGAACAAAGCCTACGCCACTTTGCAACGGGCGAATATTCCCGTAGTCTATAATGGGGATTGGACAGAAGAAACTCCCTTGGGAAAGGCGGAATGGATCAAGTTTTTCGCTCCTTTTTTTAATAAGGATGTCGAAGCGGATCGTATTTTTAAGGGGATAGAAAGTGCCTACTTGGAGGCCAAGGAACTGGCAGAAACTGCCAAGAAAAAACCGACTTTGCTTAGTGGTGCTCTTTATAAGGATGTCTGGTACCTGCCGGGCGGAAAGAGTTGGGCGGCCGAATTCTTTAGCGATGCCCATGCAGATTATCTATGGGCAGCTACTCCGGAAACGGGAAGCCTTTCCCTAAGCATTGAAAGTGTTCTGGAAAAAGGAAAGACAGCGGAATTTTGGATTTCTCCCGCCCAATTCACTTCCTACAAAGCTATGGAAGAAGCCAATCGTCACTATTTGGAATTCGACGCTTTTAAAAATCGCAATAGTTACTCTTTTGCCGGCACTACAGGAGAAACCGGAGGTGTATTGTACTATGAACTCGGCCCGCAACGACCTGATCTGGTTTTGGAAGATCTCATCCATATCCTCCATCCGGAATTGTTACCGAACCATGAACTTTTCTTTTTTAAACCCTTAGATTAATTGGGAAACCAACAAACATATCACCTCCCATTTTTGTTACTGTTCGGGGCACTAACCATCTGTTTCGGATTGAACGTCAGCCTTGGTTCTGTCACCATTCCCTTTTCGGAAACTATCAATGCCCTGCTAGGCGGCGAACTTGAAAACCAATCTTGGAAATACATTATTTGGAATTACCGAATCCCCAAAGCGTTCACCGCTATTCTGGTCGGCAGCGGTTTGGCCCTAAGCGGATTGCTCATGCAGACCCTTTTCCGCAACCCGTTGGCCGGGCCCTTTGTGCTGGGCATTAGCTCCGGTGCCAGTTTAGGAGCGGCATTGCTCATCATGGGCTCGTCCTTATTTTCAGGGATTATGGCCTTTGGACTTGTAAACGACATTTCGCTGGCCGTCGCCTCAAGTATCGGTAGTTTCTTGGTACTGCTTGCCGTCATAGTAGTCGCGGCCAAAATCAAGGATACTATGGCCCTTTTGATTATCGGCCTCATGTTCGGCAGCATTACCGCGGCCATCGTCAGTGTTTTGTCGTACTTCACCAATGCGGAAAAATTACAGCAATTCATCTACTGGTCCTTCGGGAGCGTAGGCAACCTATCCTGGGCGCAGCTATCTATTTTGTTAGGGATTATACTAATCGGTATAATAATAAGTGTTTTATCCATAAAAGCTTTAAATGCTTTCCTTTTAGGCGAAAATTATGCCCGGAGCCTTGGCATTGACCTTAAAAAATCCCGTTTGTTCATAATCATTGCCACTGGATTGTTGGCAGGAGGCGTAACGGCATTCGCAGGTCCAATCGCCTTTATCGGTCTGGCCGTTCCCCACCTGACCCGACAGATTTTTAACACGACGGACCATAAAATTTTGATGCCGGCCGTGCTGATGTACGGCGCCATTCTGATGTTGCTCTGCGATACCGTCGCGCAACTGCCAAATTCGGCCAGCGTGTTGCCTATCAATGCGATTACCAGTATTTTAGGGGCACCGGTGGTGATTTGGTTGTTGGTGAGGAAGCAGCGAATGGTTTTTTGAGTTATGAGTTATGAGTTATGGTTTTGGGTTCTGGGTTTTGGGTTTTGGGTTGTGGGTTGTGGGTTGTGGGTTGTGGGTTATGGGTTGTGGGTTGTGGGTTGTGGGT
>JAGXIC010000042.1 GCA_024635875.1 Pricia sp. | reverse complement strand
TTGTTGCCCTGATCTGGGCGGCGGCGGCGATGACCTTTTTCGGGAACGTCGGTGACCTGAACGCGGCTATGTTCGCCAACGATAACAACGCGGCATGGGCGGCTAACGAAATATCGCTCAACATGCTGGGTGGTATCGGAGGCATCCTCGCGTTATTGGGCATTGTGGCCGCACCCATCACCTCAGGTGACACCGCTTTTCGGTCCGCGCGCCTTATTTTGGCGGATGTATTTAAATCCGACCAAAAAAAGATTAGGAACCGGCTTTTCGTCAGTATTCCCCTGTTCGTTATCGCCTTCGCCTTAACCCAAATCGATTTCGGCGTTATCTGGCGCTATTTCGCATGGAGCAACCAGACCTTGGCCACGGTGGTATTGTGGACGGTCACTGCCTATTTGATTTATGGGAACAAGCTGTATTGGGTTACGTTGCTGCCCGCTATCTTTATGACGATGGTTTGCACTACCTACATTTTAATTGCGCCAGAAGGCTTTCATTTACCCAATACCATTTCGTATTGGGGCGGCGCATTGCTTACTATTGTAATAACTATTTCCTTTTGGATGTATACCGCAAAAGAGAAGAAGGTTTTTGTGGGATTTTCTTAGGAAGTTGTACTACGGGCATATCGTTGTGGCCAGCTAAAACAGACTAAATACGAAGCTAGTGCTGTTTTTGGGTATCTTAGTTCGATTTTCATAGATTCAATAATTCGAAGCTTAAAAACATAGTTCGGATTGATTTTTATACATTTGGGGCGCTGCTAATTCCAAACAAAATGAAAGAGAATAAAAAAGGCCTTAACACCATCTGCACCCACACGGGCGAAGTAAAGGACGAACAGTTCAAGGGAGCGATATCCCCTTTGTACATGAGCACTTCGTATGCGTTCGAGGATGTCGATATCAAACGTTATCCCCGTTATTTCAACACGCCCAACCAAGAATCCCTCTGCAAAAAAATTGCTGCCTTGGAACATGCGGAGGCCGGTTTGATATTCGGTAGCGGCATGGCGGCGATCAGTACCACTTTAATGGCTTTTTTAAAGGCCGGTGATCACATCGTGTTGCAACAGACCTTATACGGCGGTACCTATAATTTAGTGACGGAGGAATTCAATAAATACGGTATCGAATATTCGTTTACAGAAGGATGGCAACCTGAGGCTTTTGAGGATAAAATTCAAGGTAACACCAAGGTCATTTATATAGAAACTCCGTCTAATCCGCTCTTGACCATTACCGATTTGGAAGCGATCGGCAAACTATCCAAAAAACACGGACTGATTTCGATGATAGACAATACCTTCGCCAGCCCCGTTAATCAGAATCCCATTGATTTCGGTATTGATATCGTCATCCACAGTGCCACGAAATATATGGGCGGACATTCCGATATCTGTGCGGGAGCAGTCGCATCGACGGAACAGCATATCAAAAGGATATTTGCCCTGGCCAAAAATTTCGGGGGAAGCCTTAGCGATTATACCGTCTGGCTTTTGGAGCGTAGTATGAAGACCATGGGCATCCGTGTAAGGGCACAGAACGAAAATGCACAACGCATGGCCGAATACCTAGACGGACACGAAGATATCGGAATGGTGTATTATCCCGGCCTATCGGAGCATCCCGCTCATCAGGTTGCCAAAGCACAAATGAAGGGTTTTGGAGGGATGTTATCCTTCGAGCTTCATGAAGGTTTGGACGCTTCCCAGTTCCAAAAATCCCTAAAACTTATCAAACCCTCCATGAGCTTGGCGGGCGTTGAAAGTACCGTACTTTCGCCATCCCAGACCTCGCATTCCCTTTTGGGTGCTGAAGAAAGGAAGCGACAGGGCATCAAAGACAGCCTGATCCGTTTTTCAGTAGGCATCGAAGAGAATGAAGATCTCATTGCAGATATTGAGCAGGCACTAAATGAAGTGAAATCAAAGGTAGCGGCGCCAGCTCATTCGTGACCTGCAAGGCGTCAAAAAAAGACCGTGTAAGGTATTCCCGATTGCAGGGAGGGTTCTTTGAGGGTTTAGCAACGATGACACATTGAACAAATCTACAAGAATCGATCGTGCCTCTTTCATACCTTGCAGAGTTTGTAATATTGGACCAGAACTTGGCGCAAGGCAGCCTTGAAATTGGAACTTGGACTTTGAACTTGGACTTTGAACTTGAACTTGAACTTGAACTTGAACTTGAACTTGCGCTTGAATTTGAACTTGAAATGAAACTAGACATATTAGTATTCGGCTCGCACCCCGATGACGCCGAATTGGGCGCAGGGGCGTCCATCGCCAAAGAGGTCTCCAATGGAAAAAAGGTCGGTATCGTCGATTTGACCCGGGGAGAACTTGGAACAAGGGGATCCGCCGAAATCCGGGATAAGGAAGCAGCCAAATCCGCAAAAATTTTAGGAGTTTCGGTACGCGAAAACCTCGAATTCGCCGACGGGTTCTTCGTAAACGATAAAGCACATCAATTGGGTATCATCCGCATGCTGCGAAAGTACCGCCCGGAAACGGTGCTATGCAACGCCATAGAAGATCGTCATATTGATCATGGCAGGGGCAGTAAATTGGTCAGTGATGCCTGTTTTTTAAGCGGATTGAGAAAAATCGAGACAAAACTCGAATCCAACAATGAAGTGCAATCTCCTTGGCGTCCTAAAGTCGTCTATCATTATATCCAGTGGAAAAATATCAAGCCGGATTTTGTAGTGGACGTTTCTGGATATATCGAAAAAAAAACGGAAGCAATTCTAGCCTATTCCTCGCAATTTCATGACCCTAATAGCAAAGAGCCTGAAACCCCCATCTCCAGCCAAAACTTTCTTGATAGTGTAGCCTACCGCGCAAGAGATCTAGGACGTTTGGTAGGGGTGGAGTACGGCGAAGGTTTTACTGTAGAACGGTTTATTGCAATTGACCGTTTGGGCGATTTAAAATGAAAAGTGAAAAGTAAAAATTGAGTACGGGTGAAAAGTTTGCTGTACTTTTTGACCGCAACCGCAACTATAACTACAACTAAATTCACCCCGTTTGCCGAAATGACTTTTTTGTCTTCGGTACGGTAAAATGAAACGTACTGCCCTTTCTGAGCAAACTTTCTACCCAAATAGTACCCCCGTTCTTTTCGACCATTTCCTTGCACAGCGAGAGTCCTAGTCCGGTGCCTTTTTCATTGTTGGTACCGTAAGTAGTGTGATTGGAGTTTAATGCGAAAATCTTTTCAATGGTCTTTTTGTCCATACCCATGCCCGTATCCCGAATGGAAACCTGCCAGTATTGATCTTTCTCTTGGGCAGAAATGCTCACCATTCCGTTTTCGGGCGTGAACTTGAGCGCGTTGCTGATGAGGTTTCTAATGACAATATCGATTTGGTCGCTGTCTGTCCATACCATCGTATTCGTAGGTACGTGGCTCACCAGTTTGATAGACTTGTTCTCCGCGATTTCGGACAATAGATGGATGCTATCCTTTACCATCGATTCTAAACCCACTACCGAAGGTTTGGTTACGGCACCGTTCATCTGTGTTTGGCCCCAAGTAAGTAAATTGTTCAAAGTAAAGGAGATATGGTCGATATCGTGTCGTAGTTTGGGTATGAATTGCATGAATTCGCCCTTTTCGATATCGCCTTCCTTGAAAAGCTTTAACAGCCCTTGAAATGCGCCGATAGGACCCCGAAGGTCGTGACCGATGATTGAAAATAGCTTGTCTTTGGTCCGGTTAAGTTCCAGGAGTTCACTTTCGGTTTTCTGTAGGTCCGTGGTTTTCCCGTTTAGTTCGGTGTTAAGGTTTTTCTGTATTTTTTCACTTCGGCGTACCAAAAATGTAATGACCACAAATATCAAGAGAATGGCCAACGATGCGTTTACGTAGTTTCTTTGTTGCGCCAGCTGCTTTTGGTTCTCCTCGATCAGATCTTGCTTTTGTTTTTCATGCTCCATCTTGGTCTTCAGCAGGGTAAGACTTTTTTTATTCTCGTTGCGGGACAGGGTGTCCGATAGTCTTTGATACAGCTCGTGATATTCTAGGGAGCCCTTGAAATCCCTTTTGTTCTTATGTATTTTATACAAGGTTTTGGCACACTTTTGTTTGCCTTCCATAAACTGTAGTTTATCCGAAACTTTAAAGGCCTCGAGCGCATAGCGTTCCGAGATACTATCTTGTTTTAGCCCGAAATAGGCTTCTGCCATTCCGTTGAGCAAATCGATTCTTCCTCGGTCGTCATCAAGGTTTTTATGTAGCATTTCGCTTTGGTTATACCAATAAAGGGCCCATTTAAATTTGTTTTCTTTGAGATAGGTTTTGCCTTTTACTTCATAAGCAAAGGCGAGCCAGTCCATAATCCCGTGCTTTTCGAAAATCGTGATACTGCTATTGGCATTGAACATGGCATAGTCGATTTGGCCCATTTCGGCATACAGCGATGCGATATTGCTCATCGTTTCCGCGGAACTGATCTCGTTACCGATTTCCTCATTTATCTTCTTTACTTTTTTATAGAATTCAAGGGCTTGAACAAAATCTTTTTGCGAGACATACAGGTTCCCTATGTTTTCGTTCATTATAGAAAGCATTAAGGAATCGTCGTAGGCTTTGGCCAAATCGATGCCTTCCAAATATCCTATCAAAGCTTTGGCATAGTCGCCTTTATAACTGTATTCCCCCGCCAAATTGTTTTGGGATTTTAATGTCAGTTGTTGATTTTTGATAGTTTTACCGAGGGCTAGTGCCTTTTTGTAATAGGTAATGCCCTTATTATGGGAACCTTTATCGGAGTAGTAATCTCCAAGACCTAACAGTGCTTTGTTTTCGCCAAATTTATAGTCGGCAGCTTTACTTAGGTCCAACGCCTGTTTCGATAATTGAAGAAGGCTATCACTATTATAAAATCGCATTTCGTTGCCCAAGGCGTTGATCAGATCGATATATAAGCTGTCTCTGGAGTTGAACATCGGTTGTGATTGTTTTATGTGAAGCTGCTCTCTTAAGCTATCCTTGACATTCTGCTGGGCGTTGGTTTGAATAGGGATGAATAGGATAATCCCCAATAGGAGCAGGTGCTTTTTTAAATGGGAAGACAACGTCAAAAAGTAGGTTTTGACCATATTCATGTAAGGGACGAATTATGAATAATCTAAATTAGCCGTTAAAGTGATGTTCAGGTAATTAATGTTGTGAAAACCAATATTTTGTATGTTTTGTCTTAAATAGGATGCATTTCATCGAGATTATGGAAAACCTTCCAGACTAAGCACCAAAAAATAAGACCTTGATAATTTTGAAGAATACCCTAAAAAAAATTATCTTTGCGCCTTCGTAAACGGCAACGAATAGCTAGCAGGCGTTGCAATTTTTTTTTTGAATTTCTCGCCACAAAAGGATTGAATTCGGAAAGTTTACGGCAAATGTGAAAATGGTGGTTGTAGCTCAGCTGGTTAGAGCGCTTGATTGTGGTTCAAGAGGTCGCCGGTTCGAAACCGGTCTTCCACCCCTAGTAAGATGAAAGTCCCTTCGTTTTTCGAAGGGACTTTTTTGTCTGCGGATCTCCTGCACGGTGTTGTCCGCCATTTTCAAAAGACCTCCTTTTAGATTTTAACAAAGAGGGAAACTGGGCTAGACCTACTAAGATTGCCCGTGCCTCGCTTTTACCTAACAGCCCGTCAAGGGGGCGGCGCCTTACGGGTCGGTCGAGCGGTTGGTGCTTTGCCGATCGGTTCGAAATTATTGGCTAGCCTTGTCGACCACCACCCGTTGATTACGGTTCGCTATTTCCCAGGCCGTATAAAAAATCAATCTTGTTCGGTTTTCCAAAAGGTCATAGTTGATTTTTTCCACCGTATCGCTGGGTTTGTGGTAATCGGCATGCGTTCCGTTGAAGTAAAAAATGATCGGAATGTTGTTTTTGGCGAAATTGTAATGATCGCTGCGGTAATAAAAACGGTTCGGATCGTTTTCATCATTGTATTTATAGTCAAACTCGATGTTCGTATATTTTTTGTTCACCGCCTCCGATAGCTCGTGCAGGTCAGTGCTCAGTTTGTCGGAACCTATCAGGTAGAGATAGTTGCGGTCTCCCTGGCGCTTAGGGTCTATGCGACCGATCATATCGATATTAAGGTTGGCGACGGTATTTTCTAACGGAAATATCGGGTTGAAATCGGTATAATACCGAGAGCCTAGCAGGCCTTTTTCTTCACCGGTGACGTGAAGGAAAACTACAGACCTTTTGGGTCCCTGTCCGGCATCGGCGGCCTTTTTAAATGCTTCAGCAATTTCCAAAAGGGCGACCGTACCCGAACCGTCATCGTCGGCACCGTTATTGATTTGCCCATCGGCTGTGATACCGATATGATCTAGGTGTGAAGAAATCACCAAATATTCATCCGGTTTTTCGGTGCCTTTGATGATGGCAACGACGTTTTCGGAATCCACTTCCTTATTTTCACTTTGAATGGCGATATTGAGGTCTACCGGCAAAACTTCGGGCGTATGGTTCGTTACGATATTCGGTAGTATGGCCGTGGCAAGTTGGGCATCGATAAAGAAGTTGGCAAATCCGGCCTCCTCTTCATCGGCGAGTTCCATTCGGCCGCTATCGTTGTTCTTCATATAATTGAAACGGCTTTTAAAACGGCCATAATTTCCCTCGTCGAAATAGAAAACTGCGGCTGCACCCTTGCTGGAGGCTAGTTCCATGCGCTTGGCTATGGATTCGGACAGATTGCTCCATATCGATTTTTCATCCGAACCTGAAAGGGTAAAAGACCCATCTTGGTTTTTTGGTTCTCCCGCTTTCATCAAGATTACCTTTCCTTCGACATCCAATCCCTTGTAATCGGAATAATCGCCATCTTCTATCCCATAGCCGACATAAACAATGTTTTCATACCTACCTTCCGCTTGCGAGAAAGTCAATAGACCATTGCCAAGCGCATATTTTTTTCCGTTTACGGTAACCGTACCAGTGGGCAATTGACCAACTTCTAAAGGTACCTTTTGAAAATAGTCACTGTTTTCTTTCGCTGCGGGAATAGTTAATTGCTCATATTCGGCCTTTAGGTATTCTACGGCCTTCTTTTGACCTGGCTCTCCTGTTTCCCGTCCTTCGAATTCATCGGATGCATAGGTGTAAAGGTGTTCCTTCAGTTCCGCTTCTGTAATCGTTTCGGCATAGGTCGTTGGATCGGAGGCTATATCGGTACCTGGCGTTCCGGTAGGTTCGGATACCGTTGGCTGCGAAGAATTGCAGGCCATGAACAGCCCCAATGCCAAAAATGCGATGTTTTTCATGTTATTTCGTTTTATCTGGAATAATGGGCAAAAATAGGAAAAACAAATGGAACGCTGTACCTTATAGAGGGCGTTGAAGCCCGAAATTACCGATTGTCAAGATGATTTTTTTCGGATAAAATCCGATATTTGTGGACAAAGGAAAATATCTAAATGAGTTCATTAGCATCTTTAAAAAAATAAAAACGTATGCAATTCGAATGGAAAGGGGTGATGCCCGCAATAACGACAAAATTTACGGACAACGATACCTTGGATCTAAAAATGTTCGGGCTGAACATCAACGCCCAGATCGATGCCGGTGTACAGGGCATTGTATTGGGAGGTTCCCTAGGGGAGGCAAGTACCTTGACTTCTAACGAAAAAGTCGAACTTATCAAGGAAACGGTCCGTCTTGTCGATAAAAAAATACCCGTAGTGATGACTATCGCCGAGCAGGCCACCAAGATTGCCATAACAGAGGCGAGAAGCGCCCAAGAAAATGGCGCGGACGCCCTGATGATCTTGCCTCCGATGCGCTATAAATCAACGGACTACGAGACGGTCGAATATTTTAAGGAGATTGCGAAAAGCACTGATCTACCGATCATGATATACAATAATCCGGTGGATTATAAAATCGAGGTTACCGTCGCTATGTTCGAAAGCCTTTTGGAGCTGGATAACATTCAAGCGGTCAAGGAATCTACGCGTGACATTATCAATATCGGAAGGTTGCAGAACCGTTTCGGCGATCGGCTTAAAGTACTAACGGGTGTGGATCCCCTGGCACTTGAAAGCCTGCTCATCGGTGCCGACGGATGGGTAGCCGGATTGGTATGTGCGTTTCCCGCGGAAACCGTAGCCATCTACGAATTGGCCAAGGCCGGGTACGTCAAAGAGGCGACAGCGATTTACCGATGGTTCTTGCCATTGTTGGAGCTCGATATTAGTCCGCAACTCGTTCAGAATATCAAGTTGGCCGAGGTAGCCACGGGAATCGGTACCGAAAATGTCCGGAAACCAAGACTAGACCTGCATGGTGAAGAGCGAAAAAGAGTATTGAAGGTTATTGATGATTCCCTTAAAAACCGACCTACTTTACCGGATTACAAGAACTTGCAGCCGAAAGAAAATATTTTTTCCGTGTAAGGACTCAAGAGGATAGGACATAAGACGTATTTTATTATCTCAAGTCACCCGTCACCCGTCTAAAATCTCACATCTCAAATCTTAAATCATCATTAACATCATTTCTCCGTCGCTTCTAGTATCTTAGCGAAGAACCTAAAATAAGAACACCTATATGATTACCGGAAAAAACTACATCGGAAAAGAACGCTCTGCCAAAGGAAGTAATACGTATGCCACTTTCAATCCCCAACTAAACTCCGATACGGAGTGGACGTTTCACGAGGCGACGAAGGAAGAAATCGATGCGGCCGCGGACAAGGCCTACGAAGCTTTTCAAGTATACAAAACTTTTTCCGGGGAGAAAAAAGCGGGATTTTTAATCGCCATTGCCGAAGAGATCGAAGCCTTGGGCGAACCCCTTATCGAAGCGTATACTAAGGAATCTGGCTTGCCCGAGGGTCGTGCCAAAGGCGAACGTGGCCGAACCATGGGCCAATTAAGGGCGTTTGCCACCTTGCTCAAAGAAGGTTCGTGGGTCGAGGCGACCATCGATACGGCACAGCCAGATCGGGAGCCGATACCGAAAACGGATATCCGTAAAATGTTAGTTCCTATCGGACCGATTGCCGTGTTCGGCGCCAGTAACTTTCCTTTTGCGTTTTCTACCGCCGGTGGTGATACGGCCAGTGCTTTGGCCGCCGGTTGTCCGGTTATTGTAAAGAGCCATCCTATGCATTCCGGTACAGGGGAACTGATTTCTTCTGCCGTTATCAAGGCGGCGGAACGAACGGGCATGCCCGATGGGGTGTTTTCCAACTTGAACAGTAGTGGTATCGATGTCGGTCAACAATTGGTACTGCATCCGAAAGTCAAGGGCGTTGGATTTACGGGAAGTACCAAAGGCGGTACCGCCCTCTATAAGTTGGCCAACGACCGTAAGGAACCTATACCCGTCTTTGCCGAGATGGGCAGTATCAATCCGGTTATCGCCTTACCTTCCGCTTTGATGGAAAAAGGGGACGACTGGGCCAAGCAATATGCGGGCTCTATCATGTTGGGCGCAGGTCAGTTCTGTACCAATCCCGGTTTGATCTTAGGGATAAAAAGTACCACCTTGGATGGCTTTATAGACACCTTGGGAACGGAAATCGAGAAGCTTGAACCCACTTGTATGTTGCATCCCAACATCCACAAAACATATGAAAAGGGAAAACAGGAGCTTTCCGGACAGGGCGGTATTACCATAGCGGCTACCTATGAATCTAAAGTTGCACCCAATGTGGGCCAACAAAAAGTGCTTACCGTAAACGGGTCGAATTTTTTGAAAAATCCGAAGTTGCACCAAGAAGTGTTCGGACCTTTTTCCATCGTAGTCCGTTGCGAAGATGCGACCGAATTAGAACAGGTATTGAACAAATTGGAAGGCCAACTGACCGGTACCATTTTGGGCAATGCCGAAGAGATCAAAAAGTATTCTCAAATCGTCGATGCCCTAAGGGGTAGGGTAGGGCGCATCATTTTTAATGGTGTACCGACCGGCGTTGAGGTATGTCCGTCCATGCAGCACGGTGGTCCGTTTCCCGCTTCAACCGATAGTCGTTTTACCTCGGTGGGGACATCCGCCGCTAAGAGATGGGTACGGCCCGTTGCCTTTCAGAATTGGCCGGCCGCTTCCTTGCCCGATGCGTTGAAAGATGAAAATCCCTTAGGTATTTCTAGGCTTGTCAACGGCAAGCATACTTACGATACAGTCTGATTCCTTACCAAACATTAAAAGTTCAATGCCAATATCAACTTTCGTCTGTATCGACGCCCATACGGCCGGTAATCCCGTTCGTGTGGTGGCCAAGGGCGGTCCTGAATTGCAGGGTGTCGACATGAGCGAAAAAAGACAGCACTTTTTAAAGGAATACGATTGGGTGCGCAAGGGATTGATGTTCGAGCCACGGGGCCACGACATGATGAGCGGTAGTATTTTCTATCCACCATCCAATCCTGAAAACGATTTTGGCATCCTTTTTATTGAGACCAGTGGCTGTCTGCCCATGTGCGGCCACGGTACCATTGGTGCGATTACCATCGGTATCGAAGAGGGATTACTGAAACCGAAAACTCCCGGAAAGATTAGGATGGAAGCTCCCGCGGGACTGGTTCGGATTGCTTATGAAATGGACGGAAAAAAAGTGAAGTGGGTAAAACTAACCAACGTAAAATCGTATTTGGCGGCCACGGAACTCACGGTTGAAAGCTCCGATTTAGGCGTGCTCGTGTTCGATGTGGCCTACGGCGGCAACTATTATGCAATTTTAGATGTGCAAAGGAATTTTTCGGGTATCAATGACTTTTCCGCCGGGAAATTAGTTCATTTTAGTCAGGAAATCCGCGAAAAGATCAATCTGAAATATCCGGATAGGTTTATCCATCCCGAAGACAGTACCATCCGCGATGTAAGCCACTTGATGTGGTCGGGCAAACCGATTTCCTCACTGGCCACGGCACGGAATGCCGTTTTTTATGGAGACAAGGCTATTGACCGCTCTCCCTGTGGTACCGGCACTTCCGCACGAATGGCGCAGTGGCACGCAGAGGGAAAACTAAAGTTGAAGGACGAGTTCATCCACGAAAGTTTTATCGGTTCACAGTTTATCGGAAGAGTAGAAAAGGAGACTACTTTGGCCGGTATACCGGCAATCATACCCAGTATTCAAGGTTGGGCGAAGGTTTACGGGCATAATACGATAACCATTGATGATGATGACCCCTATGCGCATGGGTTTCAGGTTATTTAATAAATTAATTAATACATTGACATTGGTACATTTATAAATTGGAAAAATTGATACATTGAAAATCATCATCATCGGCGGTGGCATCGTAGGTTAAAGCGCCGCTTACTACCTGCAAAAGGAAGGCCATCAGGTCACAGTCATCGACAAATCTGATATTAGCTCCGGCGCATCCTTCGTAAATGCGGGGTATATCACACCCAGCCATATCATTCCTATGGCATCTCCCGGGAAAATTGCACAGGGTATCAAATGGATGTTCGATTCCTCGAGTCCCTTTTACATAAAACCCCGCTGGGATACTGATTTCTTCAAATGGTCATGGTACTTTTATAAATCCTCGACCGCGGCGAAAGTCGAAAAGGCCATTCCCGTAATCAAGGATATCAACATCTTAAGCCGTGGACTTTATGAGGATATGAAAGCTTCCGGTGATTTGGGAGATTTCCATCTCGAACGAAAGGGCCTCTTGATGATTTACAAAACGGATGCTGCATTCGAACACGAAATGGAGGTGGCGCAAAAAGCAAGTTTTTTGGGGCTTGAGGTTGCCGAACTGAACAAATCCCAATTGGAAGCCATCGAGCCCGATATAAAAATCGATGCCAAGGGTGCCATTCATTACGAGTGCGATGGTCATATGTCGCCCACCGAACTGATGCCCAAATTGTTGGCGTTTCTAAAAAGTGCGGGAGTTCAAATAAAAACAAACGAAGAGGTGCTCGACCTAACGGTATCCAAAGGAAAAATTAGCGAGATTAAGACATCAACAGGAAAATATACCGCCGACGAAATTATACTTGCCGCCGGTTCGTGGAGTAGTATCCTATCCAAAAAACTGAATATCAGACTCCCTTTACAGGCGGGAAAAGGCTACCGAATAAACGTTTCGCGTCCTACGGGAATAGCGATGCCCTCTATTTTGATGGAAGCCAGTATGGCCGTAACGCCGATGCGGGAATTTACCCGATTTGCAGGTACCATGGAGTTTTCTGGGATTAATACTATCATTAGAAAAGAAAGGGTAATGGCGATAGCCAACGGTGCCAAAAACTTCTATCCCGAACTGGAAATCACCCAAAAAGAAATCGATGGTGCCCAAACCGGTTTACGCCCCGTCTCCCCGGACGGACTCCCCTACATCGGAAAATCTAAGGAAATCAACAACCTGACCTTTGCCACCGGCCACGCCATGATGGGGTGGAGTCTTGGTCCCGCTACGGGAAAATTGGTTTCTGAACTAATTGACGGCAAAAAGACAGCCATGGATATTTCGGCGTTTGCGCCCGGTAGGAGGTTTTGATTTTTTCGGCGCATCAAATTGTATCCGCACTCCTCTTAAGCCGACATAACAGCAGGTATCTTTTTTGAAATTATCAAATAGGTATACCTTGTATTTTCAAGATGCCCTCTAATCGCGCATAGCTTAGCTATTTCCTTTGGTAAGGTAATACGGATATTTATCCTATTAAATTATGTATCAGATCGCTTTTCATTTCGTGACCCCCTTCAAAAATAAGTACCCCTGCTTTTCCGCCGAATAATTTTTCAATTTTTGCCAACTCCGTTTTTCTCCGTTCCTCGGTCAAATATTCGTCTTCGTTGCCAACGATAATACTTACTTTCGTTTTATCCTTATGGAGAAAATCAAAATCTGAAGCTTGCAGTTCATCTGGGATACCGCCGGCATACAGTACTAACTGAGCGCATTTGATTTGCCTTTTCGCAACCCAGCGTGAGGCGATGGAAACGCCCTGTGAAAAACCGAGGATTATGAGATTACAAGTTTTGGGAATTTGTTCTGCGTCCAATACCGCATCCAAATAGGTCATGACGTTTTGGGTTTCCCGTTGCCTATCTTCCTTGGTCAACCAGCTTGCGCCCACGTGGGTGTAGGTGGCATTAAGATAGTATTTCGATGGTGCCTGTGGGGCAATGATGTAGTTTTTATCTGCGGGGAGTCCCTCAAAATGTCGTATAAAATAGCGGCTCAAATAGCCGAGGCCGTGCAGTACGATCCACACGTTCTCCGTAGTATCGGACAACGTGTTCAGTGTAGTGTAGGAATTAGTGGTGCTATACGTGATGGTATTTTCCGAAGGAGTCATAAACAATTGCGTTAAAGGAGGTAAATTTTACTATAGTATGATTAATTTTGGATGGATTTATCCCTGCCATTTCAAAATTCCCGAATTTCGAAATGACCAGGGAATAAAGACCAAAAATAAAGGTTATGGGCGACTACAAGGAAAAAATACTCAAGGTTTGCAACAATTCCTCGAAAAATACATTGATGGAAACCCTGCAAATCGAATATACCGACGTTGGTGCGGATTATCTTATTGGAAAGATGCCCGTGAATTCCAAAGTCTACCAACCGGATGGTATGCTGCACGGAGGTGCCATGGTGGCCCTGGCCGAAAGCGTGGGCAGCATGGCCTCGTATATCTTTCTAGATGCGCAGCAATTCGTCATCAGGGGCATCGAAATTGCGGCCAATCATGTGAAAAGTGTCCGAGATGGCGAGGTCTTCGCCAAAGCGACGGTGTTGCATAAAGGCCGTACGACCCAATTGTGGGACATCAAGATTACCGATGCCGAAGGGAATCTAATATCCGTTTGTAAATTGACTACTATAGCCATGCCCAAAAAATAGTATGCCGTTGGATTTTTTTGAAAGTATTGATGCCCAAATTAAAAAAAAGTTTCCTTTCGTAGTTTACAGGAAACCTAGAGAGGATACGGTCAAGGCCATCTTTCAGGCCGACGATCGACTGCACCATCTTACATCCTATGCGGAAACGGGATTTATTTTCGCCCCCTTCGATTCGAAACATCCGACCATCCTTCTTGTACCTGACGAATTGCTGGAGATTACGGATGAAAATATACAAACTAGCACTGCAAAACGGGTGAACGTTAGGCCAACATTCGACAGAGAGCGTAAAGAGGCCCATATTCGTCTCATAGAAAAAGGAATCTCCGAGATAGGGAAAGGCAATTTCAAAAAAGTAGTCTTATCCAGATGTATTGAAGCCGATTCGAAAGCGCAGCCACTAGATTTGTTCCAAAAGCTTTTGGTCAATTATCCCCATGCCTTTTGCTATCTCTGGTATCATCCGAACGTTGGTCTGTGGTTAGGCGCGACCCCGGAAATTTTGTTAAGGCTTGGAAACCGGCAGTTGACTACGATGTCATTGGCCGGAACCCAGAAATATAAGGGGACGGAAAATCCTAAATGGGATCCTAAAGAACTCGAAGAGCAACAACTGGTTACGGACTACATCACCGATGCCCTTAAAAACCGGGTTGACCAGCTCAAGCGGACAAACACCGAAACCATACGCGCGGGAGAATTGCTGCATTTACGCACCAAGATTACAGGTCATTTAGAGGAAAAAAAATTAGCGTCCATTATAAGTGCATTACACCCGACCCCTGCCGTTTGTGGTATACCCAAACAAGTTGCGAAGGCATTTATACGGGATAACGAAAATTATCAAAGGGAATTCTATACCGGTTTTTTGGGCGAGCTGAATATAATCACCCAAAAACAACGAAATAACCGTAGTAGAAATCAAGAAAACCAAGCCTACCGTTCCCTCGCGAAAACAACAACCCTGTATGTCAATCTACGCTGTATGCAATTAAAAGATGACAAGGCCTATATATATGTAGGCGGTGGTATTACGAAAGATTCGGACGCGGAACGGGAGTGGGAAGAAACGGTCGCAAAAAGTAAGACGATGTTAAAGATTTTAGAATGATGTTCAACGGCTAGATCATGAAAAGTTTAACCTTCAATCCTACCGTTAGCAGGTTTTAGGTTCGGTCTATGGCAAGCTTAAACCTTGAACGCCTACAAAGTAGCGATTGGACCTTGATTTTTTTTTGAACATGAACTTGAACTTGCGCTTGAACTTGTACTTTTGCATTTCATGAGACACTCCAGCATTCCCTCGGCGCAATTGGTCGTGCAGCACTGTAAGGCCAAACGGATCAAGAACATCATCATCTCGCCGGGATCAAGAAATGCCCCCTTGACCATCGATTTTACCGAAGACTCCTATTTTACTTGTTTTAGTGTCGTCGATGAGCGAAGCGCGGCCTTTTTTGCATTGGGTATAGCCCAGCATTTGATGGAACCCGTGGCAGTAGTATGTACATCGGGCAGTGCTCTTTTGAATTATTATCCTGCAGTGGCCGAGGCGTTTTACAGTGGCCTTCCTTTGGTGGTCATATCTGCGGACAGACCTGTCTATAAAATCGACGTTGGAGACGGACAGACCATTCGGCAAGACGACGTTTTCCATCGACATATTGGATATTCCGCCCATTTGAAACAAGATATCGTACATGCTGTCGATAGGGTAGAAAAATATGCTCCCGAATGGCTAGAGGGCGAATCGGTAGAAATTTCACAAAATGAGATACAACAGCACAATGACAGCGAATTGAACACGGCGTTGAACGTGGCTTTAAAGCTTAAGTTGCCTGTACATATCAATGTTCCTTTTGAAGAACCCTTATATAATACGGATAAGAAACCTGCAGCAGTGCCCCTGGTAGTGCCGGCGGAAACTACCCAAAACCCTACAATTACCGACATACAAAGCTTCGTTGATGTGTGGGACGCCGCCAAGCGAAAGATGGTGCTTGTCGGTGTCAATCCCCCCAATGCGCTCGAACAGCGATTTTTAGGCCAGCTTGCGGAAGACCCTTCGGTTATAGTTTTCACTGAGACTACATCCAACCTTCATCACCCGAAATTTTTTGCCAGTATCGACAGTATTTTGGCACCTATCGAAAAACGGGACAACCATGACACGCTTTTCGAAAAGTTAAGGCCCGAAATTTTGCTCACGTTCGGCGGACTGGTAGTGTCGAAAAAAATAAAGGCTTTTCTCCGGGAATACAAACCCAGACATCACTGGCACATAGATCCGTTGAAGGCCTATGACACTTTTTTTTCGTTGAACCATCATTTTAAAATGGCGGCCGGAGCGTTCTTCCGACAGTTTCTTCCGGCTGTGAAGTCCAAGGCAAGTGATTATTTTTCCTATTGGAATAGCCTAAGAAACGCTTGCAAAGTAAAACACGAGGCGTATGTCGACAGCATCCCCTTCTCCGACATGTCGGCTTTTAAACTTTTTTTGGCCGGTATCCCCGAAGGGTATCAGGTACACTTAGCGAACAGCTCAACGGTGCGTTATGCGCAATTGTTCGACCTGCACCCCTCGTTGAAGGTATACTGCAATCGTGGAACCAGCGGTATAGATGGTTGTACTTCGACGGCTGTGGGTTCGTCTATATATGCTGAAAATCCTACTTTACTGATTACGGGCGACCTGAGTTTTTTTTATGATAGCAACGGATTGTGGAACAATTACATTCGTCCTGATTTCCGCATCATTCTCATTAACAATAACGGAGGTGGTATTTTCAGGATTCTACCGGGAAAAGAGGATACCGAAAATTTCCAGCGCTATTTTGAGACGGCCCACCAACTGGATGCAGAACACCTGAGTAAACAATTTGGTTTTGAGTATGTGTCGGCAAGTGACAAGAAAAGTTTGAAAGCGGCGCTAACGAAATTCTATACTTCTTCTAAGCGTCCGAAAGTACTGGAGGTTCATACCCCTAGAATGTTGAACGACAAAATTTTGCTTGGTTACTTTGATTTTATATCTTCGGTATATCATTGAATGCAAAACGGGTTCATTGAAATCGGTTAAGCTTATTTTTTTTTGAAGCGAACGTATTCGCTTTTGTTCCCTAGTGCAGCGATTTTTGAGTAGCATAGCCATAGTTACTGTATTCAAAAATTGCAACATTGCGGTGCGAAATGGAATATTTTAAAGTAAAAGTTTGAACTATTTCATTACCTAATAACCAGGAAATTGTTTTTCCATTTTTTCTTGTAATCGGCTCTTGGGACCTCGACCGGAGGTGAAATAACCCAAACAGCTTCGTAAAAAACACCAAAAATTATGAGTAGTAAAAGAGATGAATTGATCGAGAAGTACGCGTCCGACATCAAGGATAAATTCGGAGGGCAGCCGGATATGGATTTGTTGACCAAGGTTGCCAAAGGCCTCGGACCGGCCATTTACAATACCGACGCTTCAAAAGTATCTGGCGGTGACGACAAGGAACTAGAAACGGTCAAAAAGAATTACCTGATCAAGAAATTGGGCCTGAAAGACGAACCAAAGCTTATGGAGGCCATAAAATCCGTCATGGATACATACGGCTCTTCGAATAGAAATAAGCACAGGGCGGTAATCTATTACATGCTTTGTAAGCATTTTAATAAGGCGTCTGTATATTAAAGAATAGCATTTTTAATGGCAACTGACCGTTCACCGATGGTGGGCGGTTTTTTTTTGTAAGCGAAAATCAAACTCAAACGCAAAGGTCGAACACAAACCTAAAAATTCAACCTATAACCATCAAACTAGCAAGCATCAACCTGTAACTTTTTATTCAATAAGTCTTATTTTTGCCATATGATAGAACTGGGAAATTACAACGAGCTTGAGGTATTGCGCGATACAAGCGTGGGTCTGTTTTTGGGCAGCAAAACCGGCGTTGAGATTCTATTGCCGAATAAATACGTTCCAAAGGACACGGAAATAGGTGATATGCTAAACGTGTTCTGCTATTTGGATTATGAGGAAAGACCGATTGCCGCCACTTTGACGCCTACAGTAGTCCGGCATAAATTTGCCTTGTTACAGGTGGTAGAAGTCAACAATATTGGTGCGTTTATGGATTGGGGACTCGAAAAGCATCTCTTAGTGCCCTTTAGTGAACAGCGGGAAAAAATGAAGGAGGGACAGTGGTATGTAGTACATTGTTATCTAGATAATCTCTCTTTTCGTTTGGTCGCTTCCAACAAACTTGACAAATTTTTGGGTAATGACGACCTTACGGTCAGGGAAAGGGAAGAGGTCGAAATACTGTTTACCCGAATGACCGATCTGGGGTGGGAGGTCATCATCAATCATCTACATAAAGGATTGGTGTACCACAACGAAATTTTCAAAAGTGTAGCGGTGGGAGATACCTCCAAGGGTTTTATTAAGAATATTCGTCCCGATAACAAAATTGATGTTTCCTTACAACCACTGGGAGAAAAAATTCTGGAACCGGCCGCCAACAAAATCTTTGAGCGCTTGATGGCGCACGGCGGATTTTTGCCACTACACGACAAATCTGACCCCCAACACATCAAAAAAGAGCTTCAAATGAGCAAAAAGACCTTTAAAAAAGGTATAGGTACGTTATATAGGGAACGTAGGATAGATATTCAGGAAGATGGGATTCGGATGGTCTGAAAACCAACATTCTACAAATCTTTAACATCGTTTAAAACCTTCTATACTACATAAATAGCTATTTTCGCAACATTCCGGGAGGGTAGTTCATCGATCCTTCGGTATTTTGATTAACTTTATCAACGAGCACAAAGTTTGGGTTCAACTAATTGAGAAAATACTTTAGTATGCCATTTATAGAAGAAAGCGATCTTTTGGAATTGCACAAAGATATAGACAAGGCGCAGATTATCAACGAACGTCTTCTAGATCAAATCAAGTTTAAGAATAAAACGATTCGTAAGAACAAAGTTCAGCGCAATATTTTTGCCGGTGTTACGGGCCTATTTCTTATCGGTACGCTTATTATATTTTCGTTTACTGCCGGTAGAAGTGTCTCCAATAATTATGAAAGTCCGAGCAACCTTTTGGTTTCCATCGATAGTTTGGATGCTATAAAATCGCGTATCGATAATTTAAAACAGCAGAACGAGGAATTGAGTTTGGTCAAGGAATTCTATTTGGCCAAGGAATTTCTACAAAAAGAGAAAATTTATTCCGTGCAAATAAAGTCCTTTGTCGACAACAACATGACTTTGGCCTCAGAAGCACTAACGAACACAATGTTTGTAAAAGCGAATCCCTTCTATTCGTACTCGTTGGGTAATTTTGAGACATTGAAAGAGGCCCAGAACTTTAGGGAGCAATTGGTCGACCTTGGGTTTCCGGATGCTTTTGTAGCGTCATACAGAGACGGAAAACGGGTTCAGATAGAAGATGCCGACTAATTGAACTTTTCACAGAAAATCGGGCCATGGCTCAATGCGGCTAGATTAAGGACACTTCCGTTATCGGTCTCCGGGGTTTTGGTAGGTACGGGTCTTGCCAATTATTACGGTAAAAGCGATGTATTGCTTTTTATACTTTCATTGTTGACGGCCGTAGGTTTTCAGGTTACCTCGAATTTCGCCAATGACTATGGAGACGGGGTGAGGGGTACTGACAATGATGATCGCATCGGTCCGAAAAGGGCGCTTCAAAGTGGTATCCTAACGAGAAAAGTATTGAAGAAGGGTATTTTAATTTCCGTGGTAATCGACGCGCTATTGGTAATTTCATTGATTTATGCCGCATTCGGCCCACAGAACCTGCCCTTTTCGATTTTGTTCTTGATTTTAGGTGCTGCCAGTATTTGGGCCGCATTGAAATATACTTTAGGGGCATCGGCTTACGGTTATAAAGGTTTGGGCGATGTATTCGTGTTACTTTTTTTCGGATGGGTGGCGGTTTTGGGTAGTTTTTTTTTATATACTAAATTTCTGTCCCCCTTGATGTTCTTACCGGCAACCGCCATAGGATTGCTCAGTGCCGGTGTACTGAACCTTAACAATTTAAGGGATTTTAATTCCGATAAAAAGGCAAAAAAAAATACCTTAGTGGTATACCTGGGTTTTGTAAATGGAAAAATTTATCATTACATACTGTTGATATCCGCATTTATATGTATTTCCGTATTTCTGTATTGGAATTTCGGAAGTTGGCCAATAAGCGGTCTCCCTTTATTGGCTTTCATTCCTATATTCTTACATTTAAAAACGATTTATCGCACAAATAAACCTGATTTGATGGACCCTGAATTAAAGAAACTGGCTTTAAGTACCTTTCTTTTGGCAGTGCTCATGTACATCAATTGTAATATTTTTTTGTAATTTTAAAATCTAACAGTAACTAAACCCTACCTATTTTGGAAAAACCCATTAGAATTCTTATCGTAGAGGACAACGTAATCATTGCCGATGATATGCAATCGATGCTCGAGGAAATCGGTTATGAGATTGTAGATAATGTTATCGTTTACGAACAGGCCGAAGAAGTTTTGAAAAACCAACATGTAGATTTGGTACTTATAGACATTATTTTAGCGTCGGATAAAACAGGTATCGACCTCGGGAAGCACATCCGTGAAAACTACGATATTCCTTTTATTTTCGTAACCTCCAACTCCGATAGGGCTACGGTCGAGAATGCAAAATCGGTGAAGCCTAATGGCTATCTGGTAAAACCTTTTGAGCAACAGGATTTGTATACTTCCATTGAAATTGCCCTTTCCAATTTTACACATTCGGATAAGACCAAGGCTGCTAGCGTTACCGATGAAGATATAGCTATGTCGAATACGGTGCTAAAAGACTCCATATTCGTCAAAAAACAACACCTGTACTATCGTATTCAGTTTACCGATATACGGTTTATCAAGGCGGATAATGTTTATTTAGAGGTGAATACGGTGGATAAGAAGTTTTTGGTCCGTTCTCCATTAAAAGACTATTTGGAGAAACTGCCTAAGAATAAATTTTACAGGGCTCATAAATCCTATATCGTAAATGTAGATCATATCGATGCCATTAATTCGAGGGACATTATGATTAAGGACACGCTTATTCCAATATCTAAGGATTTTAAGGAATTTATAATCTCTGCCATGAATTCATAAAATAATTCTATTAAATATATGCTATAAGGGATGCTTTCTGTGTCCCTTTTTTGTGTCATAGCTTTTTTAACACTTTTCACCACAACTTTTCGACGTTTCACAACATAATTTTCATCCTAACCCAGAATTACGATAGTTTAGAGACGTGATACTGATAGAGGTATTGCTACAAATGCGTAAAAAAGTTTTCATTTTCATAAAGTGTTCTCCTAAAGGGTCTTGTCTTAAAAAGATAGGGCTCTTTTTAGTTTAGGCTTTAACTACTGTTTTGAATTATGTGATTAGGCCTGAAGGTTCGGGGTCATAGCCCATTTGTACCATTTTAGGCAACCTAAAGGAGGCTTGGGGCTAGTATAGCCATGGAACCGTGATAAAATTAAAACGAAGTCCGCCCAATCCGCAACGTTTGGGAATGGTGCAAAAACAGGGCATACCCCTCCGCCGGACGGGCACGAAAAAATAAATCGATTGCAAAAGGTCTCTTAATCGTGAGTCCGTCTCGATAAAGAAAAACGCATCCGATAGATCACCAGTCTTAGTAGTTTTTACAACGAGAATGCACAGTTTCACAACAAGAGCCCTATGGTGCCCCTTATCTTCCAATAGGATTAGAAAAATGGCTGAAAATTTTTGATAGTGTTCTGAAATTATAAACGAAAAACCCTTGGAAGCATTCATAGTAGCGTTAACTAATTGTAGGCCAATATATTAAAAGTAAACTGATTGAGACTAATGTCAGCGAGCTTGTGAAAATATTTTGACAAGAATTGTCAAATTTGGCCGTTAAGGTTTTATTTTTGCGGTATCGAAGCTAAATCCGGCAATGGGCAGACAACAAAAATTTAGTAAAACTGCCGAATACTGCTATTTTTGAATTTTGCCTGTGCTTACCGATATGAAAAAACTACTAAGCAAGAAATTTTTTTTTATTTTGCTCTGTTTCTTGGGTGTCCTTCTCAGTAGGGCACAGCAAGCAGCGGAAACAGAACGGGACGCATTTATCGAATTCCAAGATTTAGAATCCGCTGACGAACGCTTCAATTTCTTTTTTAATACCCCCAAGAGGTATAGCGAAAATTCTACGTACGATTGGCTTGATGATGTAAATCGGTATCTCAATGAAGCCACCAAAGCCGGTGATACTGAATCCATCAGAAAATACGAGCTGATACGTGCCCGAATTTATTTTGATTTGGGCGATTACGACAAGAGTCTGGCTATAGCGAAGGAACTCCACACCACTATTGAGCAATTAGATATCTATTTAAAATCCAAACTCTTAGATCTGATGGACGATAACTATGGGAAATTGGCCATGTATCCTGAGCAGATTGAGATCCGAAAGCAGATACGGCTATTTGGAATAAACGAGAATGTAGCATTTTATGATATTTATTCCAATTTGGGCCTGTATAGGACGGCCATGGGCGATTATATCGAAAAAATCAAAAAAACCGTTGAAGAAAATGATTTTTATGCCCAAGCGGAGTACTATAATAATTTAGGTAATTTTTTAAGATTAGACGAGTCGACCCCAACGGCACTTAGCAATTATAAAAAGGCCAAAAGTTTTATAACGGTATTCTTGAACGATGTTACTCGAAATAAAAGCGACAGCGAACAGAACGAGGCAAATCTCTTGAACGGAATTATTGATGGCAATATTGGTAAATGTCTTGTGCAGCTTAAACATTTTAAAGATGCTATTCCCCATTTGGGAAGCGCCATTTCTATAATGAAAGAGTTTGGTAATGGAAGCTTAGCTGGAGAAATAAGCGAAAACAGTCTTGCCATTTCCGAGTGCTACCTGCAGTTAGAAAATTATGCCAAGGCGACAGACTACCTCAGTGATGATTTACAGACCAATTCAATTGATAATCTATTACAAAAAAATAGATTATTGTCGTTGTACTACGATAAGACCGAAGATTATAAAAATGCGGCATTTTACCTGAGAAGAAACCTGCGCATACGTGATTCTATAATTGGTAACGAATCTGAATTACGCAAACAACAGTTAGCAACTGTTATGAGTGAAGAACGCGAGTTGTCAAAAACGATGATGGCGGAGCAAAAATTGGCTCTTGAGCAATCGCGAAGCGAGATGCTCGCTCAGGAACGCACGAGTAATTTGGTGTTGATATCCTTCTTTTTCACGCTGTTAGGCTTTGCAGGCCTTGTCTATGCCTACCTCAAAAGTATCAAGAGCCAACGCTTGATCGCAGAACAAAAGTATATCATCGAGAACTCGTTGGTCGAAAAAGATTCCCTTCTAAAGGAAATCCACCACCGAGTAAAGAACAATCTGCAGATGGTGTCGAGTCTTTTAAGCCTTCAGACTAAAAATACGAGGAGCAAGGCCGCCATCGAGGCGCTTGAAGAGGGCAAGAGCCGAGTAAAGGCCATGGCACTGATCCATCAAAAACTATATCAGAACGAGGATCTTTCCGTAATCGAGATGCAAAGCTATATCGAGAGCCTTATTAACAGCGTACAGTCCGTTTATCGAAAGGGTGGCCATAATATCGAGATTACCATTGATGCGGAAGGGGTTGAACTCGATGTCGATAGAGCAATTCCCTTTGGGCTTATCCTTAACGAACTGGTTTCAAACTCCTTTAAATATGCCTTTCCGGAGGATGACGATTCCGATAAAATTTACATTCAGATACGTAAAACGGAAGATCGAGAGGGCTATTTCGAGTATTCAGATAACGGCATCGGTCTGCCTGAAGACACCGAAGATCGCACCAATACTTCCATGGGTATTCGCCTGATGAACCGTTTGGCGAACCAGCTTCAAACGACGCTGAACATCGATAACAATGGAGATGGCGTCCGCTATTGGTTCAATTTTAAGTAGCCTTGCGCTTTGAAACGACCCGATGTAAAATTATAGGAAAAAATCGTTTTAGATACACCCCAAAAACTTCCTTTTGGCCCATATAGACCTCGAACTTTTTACGTTCGACGGCACTGATAATTTTTTGCGCTGCCACTGCCACGGGAATACCGTTAGCAATAGATTCACTTTGCTCGTTTTTTGGATTCCCATCGCCCTTGAGCGCATTTTTGGCCACATTGGTACGTACAAAACCGGGGCAGACCAAGGTTACACCAATGTTGTCCGCCTCATGTTCCATTCTCAGGGCGTCGAAAAATCCGTGCAGCGCATGCTTTGCCGCACAATAACCGGAGCGTTGGGGCGAAGAAAACTTCCCCATCAAGCTACTGATGGTGACGAAATGGCCTTTTTGACGTTCTACAAAATGGGGAAGTACTGCTTTTGAAAGGGCAACAGCGCCGAAAAAATCCACGTCCATAATCCTCTTGTAGACCTCCAAATCCGTATCGATAATCAAGGAGCGCTGGCTAATGCCCGCATTGTTGATCAGGATATCGATGCTGCCAAAAGCGGATAGCGCGATATTGGCCTTTTCCGGAAGGATGTCGAAATCAGAGACATCCAACGGAACGATCCTTACGTTTTCGGGATGTGCACAATGCATTTGGACTTTTTCGAGGGCATCCTTTTTTCTAGAGGATAAGATCAATTTACACCCTCGCTCGCTCAGGGCATAGGTCAAAGCCTCACCGATACCTGACGATGCGCCGGTAATCCATATTGTTTTGTTTTCGATTGTCGCCATATTTGAAATATACTTAAATTTGCGGGCATTGTATGAAAGCCTTTTATAAAAAATATATTCTGGATTTTAAACGCCCCAGCGGAACTTCCCGCGGGGTGCTCCGGCAAAAGGAGACTTGGTTTCTGATTTTAGAGGACAATGGGAAAAAGGGCATCGGTGAATGTGGTCTACTGAGGGGGCTGAGTTTCGACGATATCGATGGATATCAGGATAAACTGGCGTGGGCCTGTAAAAACATCAACTTGGGGAAGGATGCCTTGTGGAAGGCTTTATCGAATTTTCCCAGTATCCAATTCGGCGTGGAACAAGCATTTTTATCCCTGCAATCCGACAATCCTTTCGTGCTTTTTGCCTCCGACTTTGTGGAAAAGGGAAGTTCGATCCCCATAAACGGACTGATTTGGATGGGCGACGAAGTATTCATGCACGAACAGATCGAACAAAAATTGGTTCAGGGGTTCCGATGTATCAAAATAAAGATTGGTGCTATCGATTTTGAAACGGAGGTTTCGTTGTTGGCATCCGTCCGAAGAAAATATTCCAAAGACCAGATCGAACTACGGGTCGATGCCAATGGCGCTTTCGAAGCTCCGCAGGCGTTGGAAAAACTACGGAGATTGGCGCAATACGATCTGCATTCCATAGAACAGCCCATTCGGCAAGGCAACCCCGAAGCTATGCGGAATCTTTGCGAGATAAGCCCAATTCCGATTGCTTTGGACGAAGAGTTGATCGGCGTAACGAATGTAACGGACAAGCAAAATTTGCTACAAACCATCAAACCGCAATACATCATTCTCAAACCAAGTTTAGTGGGCGGTTATCGGGGAAGCGAGGAATGGGTCGATCTGGCCGAAAAACAGAATATCGGATGGTGGATTACCAGTGCCCTCGAAAGCAATATCGGCCTGAGCGCCATTGCGCAGTGGACGTATACTTTAGGTAGTAAAATGCCACAGGGTTTGGGTACGGGAAGTCTATACACCAACAATTTTGAAAGTCCACTTGAAGTAGAAAACGGTAAATTATTTTATAAAGAGAAGACAACCTGGGAAACTGGAATAATTGAGAAATTATGTATATAGCGCAGGCGTATAAGGGTTTAAGTGAGTCATGGAGATATGTTATGGGTCTTTTGGCCGTATTTTTCTGTTGGCAAATTTTGGGCGGTCTTCCGTTAATTGCGGCCTTGGTGCTAAAAGCAGATTCAATCTCGGTATTGGCTAGCGGTGACCTTGGTGCAATAGCCAAAGTATTGGGAACAAATCCGTTTTTATTTTTAATGCTGTTAACCTTTGCGATTGGACTGCTGTCACTTTTCGTGTACGTTAAATTTGTGCATAAGCAAAGTATAATACAATTGACGACCTCCAGAAAAAAAATCGATTGGAGCAGAATAACTTGGGCTTTTGTACTTTGGGCCGCTGTATCGACAGTCTTTATTATCATCGATATCCAACTTTCCCCGGAAGATTATGTTTTCAATTTTAATTTAGAGCCGTTTTTAATTCTTGCCCTGATCGCCGTTGTGATGATACCTATTCAAACGAGTATGGAAGAATATTATATGCGTGGCTATATGATGCAAGGTTTGGGTGTAATGGCCAAGAATAGATGGCTACCCTTACTGGTCACCTCACTGTTATTCGGTCTGGCGCACCTTTTCAATCCCGAGGTCGAAAAATTGGGTTATGGTATTATGGTCTACTATATAGGTACCGGTTTTTTTCTGGGGATACTTACCTTGATGGACGAAGGCCTGGAGCTAGCCCTTGGTTTTCATGCGGCCAACAATCTTACCGCCGCACTTCTAGTTACCGCTGATTGGACCGCTTTTCAAACCGATTCCCTCTACCGTGATATTTCGGACCCCGTTCTAGATTGGGATGTTTTGGTGCCGGTTTTTGTAATTTATCCCATCCTACTATTTATTTTCTCACGAAAATATAAATGGACCGCTTGGAAAGAACGCCTAACGGGTAAGGTACCCTCAAAAGAACACTTCTTAGCACAGCATACCGATGAATCCACTTTACCGAAAAATCCATAGCCATTTTAAGCTCAACGGCATATTGTTCTCGCAGGGGGAACTAAAGGAAGTCGCCTACAGCTTGATAAAGGAGGGCGAATCTTTCGAAAGGGAAATCGGTGACTTTCTGCTGGATTGGCTAGATGATAATCCGACTTTGCAGGTACATACTTCTGGCTCGACCGGAAAGCCGAAGCCCATCATGCTGCAGAAAGAGCATATGGTCAACTCCGCCTTGGCCACTGGTGAATTTTTCAAATTGCAACCCGGCGATTCCGCCCTGCTTTGCCTGCCCGTATACTTTATCGCGGGTAAGATGATGCTGGTCAGGGCTATGGTATTGGGGCTGGAACTTGACTATGTTGCACCTTCTTCCCATCCCCTCGATGGTATCTCAAAAGCCTATGACTTTGCAGCCATGGTACCGCTGCAGCTTGAAAATTCTATGGATGCCCTTGGCCAGATAATCACCTTGATTGTCGGGGGTGCATCATTGTCGGAAAAAGTTCAAACACAGGTTCAAGTTCAAAAAACGCAAGTTTTTGAAACCTATGGGATGACCGAGACCATTACCCATATCGCTTTGAAAAAATTAAATGTCGAACCGAACCTTGCGGCTGGACTTAGTCAAAGCACAGTCGAAGCCCAAACGCATAAGTCAAATTTTAAGGCCTTGCCGAACGTGACACTATCGATTGATGAAAGGGATTGTCTGGTCATCAATGCTCCCAAAATCACCGATGGTGCGGTGATTACGAACGATGTGGTAGCACTTATTTCCGGAACCGAATTCGAGTGGTTGGGCCGGTTCGATAACGTTATTAATTCAGGAGGGGTCAAGTTGTTCCCGGAACAGATCGAGTCCAAATTGGCCGCTGCGATACCACGCCGTTTTTTTGTAGCCCCACTTCCCGATGAAAAACTGGGGCAAAAACTGGTTTTGATTGTGGAAGGTACTCTTCAGGAAGAAAAATTACTTGAAAAAATTCAATCGTTGACCACTTTGGAAAAGTTTGAGATTCCCAAGGAAATTTACCCAATTACCGAATTTGTGCAGACCGAAAGCGGAAAAATTCAAAGGGATAAAACTATGGTCCTTGCTGTGGGGTAACGCTCGCCAAAACTACGAATCGCATCAGCTACTTTTTCCGTAATTTCATGGCCAAAACCAATTTCATGAAAAAAATAGTTTTTCTCTGCTGTCTTTTTACCTTCCTATCCACTAACGCCCAACAGATTCTCCCTGAAGCCGAAAGGGCAAGGGTCGTCAATGAAATTTTAGCGGTCCGTTTCGATAATTTACTCCCGAAATTGATGGACGAAACGGACATCGATATGTGGGTGGTCATCTCACGGGAATATAATGAAGACCCAGTGCTGCGTACCATGCTGCCCGCAACTTGGCTCAACGCACGAAGAAGGACGATTCTTCTGTTTTACAGGGATGCCCCGAACAACACCTTTGAAAAACTGGCGGTCGCAAGATACAATTTTGGGGAAAATATAAAATCGGCATGGGACAAAGAAAAGGAACCAGACCAGTGGAAACGCTTGATGCAATTGATTGAAGTTCGCAAACCGGATAAGATAGGATTGAATTTTTCGGAGGATTTCAATATCGCCGACGGCCTTGATAAAACAGATTATGAAACTTTTATGGATAAGCTTCCGAAGAAGTTGCATAAAAATATCGTTTCCGCCGAACACTTGGCCGTGCGTTGGATCGAGACCCGTACCGAACGCGAGATGATTATCTATGACCAATTAGTCGATATCACCCTTGAAATTATCGCCGAAGCCTTTTCAGAAAAAGTCATTACGCCCGGCATCACCACAACTACTGAAGTGGAATGGTGGATGCGCCAAAAAGTCACCGATTTGGGATTGGAAACCTGGTTCCATCCGACGGTCGATGTGCAACGCAGCCATGATAGCTTGGTTGGGCATCTCTATTCGTTTTCCGGTCGCCCGGATGATACGGTAATCCTACCCGGCGATTTGGTGCATTGTGATTTCGGGATTACCTATTTACGTCTGAACACCGATTGCCAAGAACTCGCCTACGCTTTAAAACCCGGTGAAAAAGAAGCTCCGGAATTTTTGAGGGAGGGATTGAAGGCCGGAAATAAGGTGCAGGATTTTCTCACCCAGAACATGAGCAAGGGACGCACCGGAAACGAGATTTTGGCAACATCGCTTGCAGCCGCGAAAACGGCAGGTCTGCGCCCGGCAATATACACCCATCCTTTGGGCTTGTACGGCCATTCCGCCGGTACTACCATTGGGATGTGGGATTCCCAAGATGGCGTAATGGCGGCCGATGGGGAAAGCTTTCCCCTTAATCCCAATACCGTTTATGCTATCGAGCTGAACACTACGATAACGGTTCCTGAATGGAAAAGGGACATCCGCATCATGTTAGAGGAAGCCGGATTCTTCGGTGAAGATGGTTTCCGATACGTCAACGGTCGGCAGACTGAACTGCTGTTGAT
>JAGXIC010000041.1 GCA_024635875.1 Pricia sp. | reverse complement strand
TTTACCTGCGATTTTCACATTTTGCGCCCTAATTTCCCCATTTTAGAGTTCCGTAGCTATAGCTATGCAACTAAAAAATGGCATCATTAGGGCACAAAAGCCGAAAATCTCGGTTCCAAACAAAAAGTCTAAATGACTTCAATGTCAAATTCAAAGAATAAAATTTTCACTCACATCCATAATAGTAGAACCTTTTTTGTTTTATTTTCTGACTACCGGAATAATCTCCCCTTGTGCAAGTCGATATTTTTCGATTTCAGCGCCCTGTAATTCGGCCGTATAGTCCACTTCTTCCACTTTGAATCCAATGTTCCTCAGTTTGTCGAAATAGTCCCTTCCGTAGATGCGGACGTGGTCGTACTGTCCGAAAATTTTAGTCCGTTCTTTTTTCTCGGTAATTGAATCATCTTCAAAGGTCGTGTCCCGTTTCAGGTCTTGGGGAATTTGAAAGATGCCCCATCCGCCTTTTTTAAGTACCCTATACATTTCTGACATGGCCTTGGTGTCATCGGGAATGTGTTCCAGAACATGATTGCAGAGAATGACGTCAAAGGTTTCGTTTTCGAAAGGCAGGTTACAAATATCGGCCTTGACATTCGCTAGGGGAGAGTTTAGGTCGGTCGTTATATAGTCCAGATTTTTGAGCTTCCGAAAGCGTTGGTAAAAGGCCTGTTCAGGGGCGAAGTGTAAGATTTTAAGGGAAGCGGAAAAAAAATCGGTCTCGTTTTTAAGATACAGCCATAAGAGCCGGTGGCGTTCAAGCGATAGGGTAGAGGGGGAGAGTACATTTTCACGTGGACTTTCATAGCCATACGGAAGAAAACGCTTGAAGCCCTTTCCGTCGATAGGGTCTTCATATCGGTCGCCTCGCATCCAGAGCGCCAATACCGGGCGCGCGAGATAGCTGAGCTTTATGAGGAGTGGCCTTGGAACGGCATTTAGAACGTACTTGAAAAGTTTGGACACGAATTACACGAATTTTCACTAATTTTTTTGACCATTGATAGTTCTAAACTATTCGGGATTCTCTCGGATGTATTCCTTTTTTAGGATTGTCTTCGTGAATTTCTTAGGCCCCGTGTTCGAATCAAAGCACTAACCTAGACCGCCGAAATTCATCCTCTTCATCACAATCGAGTCCCAACGCCTCATAAATATACTGAAATGTAGAAAGCAGTTCGGGTTTACCATCGACTATAGCCACATTGTGTTCGAAATGCGCACTTGGCTTACCGTCGGCCGTGAGTATGGTCCATCCATCTTTCAATTGTTTGATGCGTCGGGTGCCGCCATTGATCATGGGCTCTATGGCAACCACCATACCCTCAAGAAATTTTTTGCCTCGACCGCGTTTCCCATAGTTGGGCATTTCGGGGGATTCGTGCAGTTTTTTCCCCAAACCGTGCCCTACCAGCTCGCGCACCACGCCATAGCCGTGTCCTTCGCAGTAGTTTTGAATGGCATAGCCTACATCGCCCACCCGGTTGCCGATCTTAAATTCACGGATGCCTATATAGAGGGATTCTTTGGTGACCCGCAATAGTTTTTCGGTCTCCGAATCGATTTCCCCGATGGGAAATGTGTAGGCATGGTCACCGTAATATCCGTTTTTTAAGGCACCGCAATCCACAGAAATAATGTCGCCTTCCTTCAGCGGTTCTTTATTGGGGATACCATGTACTACTTGGGCATTGGGACTCATATTCAAGGTATTCGGGAAGTCGTACATTCCTAAAAAACCCGGTTCTGCGCCTTGCTCCCGAATGAAGTCTTCCGCAAGTTTATCCAGATAAAGCGCATGAACCCCAGGTTTGATTTCCGATGCCAGCATGCCCAAGGTCTTGGAGACGACCAAGGCACTTTCGCGCATCAATTCGATTTCTTCGGATGTTTTGATATGAACCATAGTTAGCAAAGATAAAGTTTTCAGACCAATGCCTCCCGTGTCATTACATCTGGCTTTTCGATTCCCATCAGCTTCAATATAGTAGGCGCGATATCACCCAAGATGCCATCTTTGATTACTTTGATATCGTCATCTACTAAAATTAGGGGTACAGGGTTGGTGGTATGCGCCGTATTGGGACTGCCATCAGGGTTGACCATGGTTTCGCAATTGCCGTGGTCGGCGATGACGATGGTGGAATATCCGTTTTCCTTGGCCACCGTTATGACGGCTTTGGCACAGGCATCAACGGTTTCACAAGCTTTGATGGCCGCTTGCATATCGCCCGTATGGCCTACCATATCAGGGTTGGCAAAGTTCAGGCATACAAAATCGACTTCCCCCTTTTGGAGCTCGGGGGTAATGGTGTTCCGGATTTCATAGGCACTCATCTCCGGTTGTAGGTCGTAGGTCGCTACCTTGGGTGATGGACATAACAAGCGTTGTTCGCCATCGAAAGGGGCTTCCCTTCCGCCATTAAAAAAGAAGGTAACGTGCGGATATTTTTCGGTTTCCGCAATACGAATCTGTTTTTTTCCGGCTTTTTCCAGTACTTCGCCCAAGGTTTCCTTGATATTCTCCTTATCGTACATCACGTGAACGCCATTGTAGGCGTCGTCATAATTCGTCAGGGTCACGTAGTACAGTTCCAGTTTATGCATGTTCATTTCGTGCATATCCATCTGCGTCAAAACCAAGGACAGTTGCCTTCCTCGGTCGGTTCTGAAATTGAAAAATATCACAACGTCGCCGTCCTTGATCTGGGCAACGGGCTCGCCCTCGGCATCGGTCATTACGATGGGCTTGATAAATTCGTCGGTGACATCTGCGTCATAACTTTTCTGCATGGCTCCAGCGATATCGGTTGATTTTTCACCTTCGGCATTGACCATGGCATCGTAGGACAGTTTGATCCGTTCCCAGCGTTTGTCACGGTCCATCGCGTAGTATCGGCCAATTACGGTAGCGAGTTGCGCATTTTTATCCGAAACGAATACGTTCAGATCTACCAAAAAACCTTTCCCACTTTTAGGGTCGACGTCGCGACCATCGGTAAAGGCATGTACAAACATGTTCGGCAATCCGTAATCATTTCCGGCTTTGATCAATCCCTTTAAATGGTTAATATGGCTGTGAACGCCACCGTTGCTCAACAGGCCTAAAAAGTGTACGGCCTTATTATTTTTTTTAGCGTATTCAAAGGCATCCTTTAATACCTTTTGATCTTTAAGCGTATTTTCCATGACGGCCAGATTGATTTTAGCCAAATCCTGATAAACGATTCGTCCCGCGCCCAAATTCATGTGACCCACTTCACTGTTCCCCATCTGGCCCTCGGGAAGGCCCACGTTCATACCATCGGTCAATAGGTTGGCATTGGGATAATGGTTGTAGAGTGAATCGATAAAAGGCGTGTTCGCATTATCTATAGCGGAGACTTTGGGGTCGGGCGACTTGCCCCATCCGTCCAAAATCATAAGGATAACTTTTTTATTCATTTTCTAATTTTTATCGGTAGTCAAAAATAAAGCTATCCGTTTAGTATACCCAGTATTTCCCACGGCTTTTTCAAGGGTACAGGTAGCCAAAATGTTAAAATTATGTTATTTACCATTGGATAGTGAAACATTTTAGGGCAGGCTTCGTCTATTTAGTATAGGATTTCACAAAAATCCTTATAAAAATTTATTAATTCATCAATCTAAATCATTCATCATGAGAAAAACGATTCTAACGGTTACCGCGGCCTTTATGGTCGCTGTGACTGGCCTTAGTGCCAAGGAAATTTCAGCCGCAACCGGTGTGCCTGCCATCACCGAGAACATCAAAAACGTCGATATCAGTTCGTTCTGTAAGGCCATAGTTAAAGGGGACTATGACACCGTCAAAAGTCTGATCGCCCTTGGCGAAGATGTCAACCAGAAATCATTGGGTATGACCCCTGCGATGTTTGCCGCCCGGTACAACAAAGCGGATATTCTTGAACTGCTTATCGAAAACGGCGCCAATCTGAAAATCATAAGTAATAATGGGTTTTCCGTAAAAAAATACGCCGAACTTTCGAACGCCACCGATGCCATGGCGGTTTTAGAAACGGCTTTAGGCAGTTGAAATTCAAAACAATCCCTTAATTGGAACCTAAGAGCGTTACGACCCAAGAAAGAACCCGAGTATCTAGCTACGTGCAGATAATCGGGTTTTAGTTTTTTCGGTATATCGGATTCAAATAAAAATAACGGATTTCTAAAAATCAAATCCGTTCAGGGCCCTATAAAAAAGGGCATAGACGGCCAAAACGAGCATAAGGGCACAAAATACGGAATATACTTTTAGAAGTATAACCAATATTTCGGGCTTACAACCTTTAAAGGCTTGAAGGTATAAGGTTCGAAAATGTGATAAGGTCCCCATATAGAAGTGAAATTATCACAGCTGAAGGGTTAAGATGAACGGGGTAAGATGTACTTGGGCAATGTAAATGTACGAAAATTACTGCTTTATGCAGGACAGCTCAACAAATTTAACGGCAGTTCGACGGAAGAAACAATGGCAACCTTTACCCTGAAACCTTCAAGACACCCTCTTCGTTGCGATATTTCTCGATGGATTCCTGTATTCTTTCGATACGGTTCTCGGGGTCGGGGTGAGTGCTCTGAAATTCCGGCATCCCATTGGATCCTCCTGAGGCGGACTTTAAAATTTTCATTACCTGTATCATTTCCTCGGGATCGTAACCGGATTGCATCATAAAAAGTACGCCAAGATCATCGCTTTCCAACTCGTCCCCACGTCCGTTTTTCAAAAGGGTGTTCTGGCCGATACTGCCGACGACGCCACCCATATCCGCCCCTACGGATGCTCCGGTAGAAACCGTTTGCCAAAACTCGCTGTCCGCGATTCGTTCGGCGGAGTGCCTGCCGATGACATGCCCGATTTCATGGCCCAAAACTCCGGCCAGCTGTGCCTCGTTCAGTTGTTTGAACAGGGCATAGGTAATGAATACCGGTCCTCCGGGTAGGGCAAAGGCGTTGATGGTTTGGTCGTCCGCCAAGAGATGGAAGTCGTATTGGTAGGGTGTTTCTTTGGCTATACTGTTCTGAACCAAACTGTTGCCGATTTTGTCGACAAAGGCCTGTAATTCTTCGTCGGGATATAGTCCTCCGTACTGCTGGGCGATTTCGGGGGTGCTTTGCAGCCCGATCGCAATTTCCTGATCGGCACTCATATTAATAGTCTGTGAACGTCCGGTATACGGATTTTCCTCTTTGTTGCTACAGCGTTGCACGTAGGCGAAGGCCACAATAGCGAGCCCGATCATGATCCGTATTTTCCAATTGCCTCCTCGCATGGTCTATGTTTTGTTAAGGGATTCAATATACGAAAAAGATGGCTACAACAACTCCGAATTAATATCCAGAATATTATCTTCGATGTAGTTGGTCAGGAAACCTTCGGTGAAATGATCGCTTCCGAGAAAATCTTCTTTTTGTAGGAGGAGCATGATGTTCTTTCCGCGGAATTCCGCCAGCATGGGTACGGATATCGGGGCATAGCTATAATGCCAAGGTTCGTATTTAAAGCCGCGACGTCCGGCAGTATCGGTATAGACCAAATGGAAGTCATAGGATCGTGAGTTTTCGTCCATCCATTTTTTGAAGTCCGCAAAAGGTTCGCCC
>JAGXIC010000040.1 GCA_024635875.1 Pricia sp. | reverse complement strand
CCTGTTCCCGCGCCTGCGGCGATAATCGCTTTCTTCTGATCTACTACTTTTTGTAAGCGATCTCTAACTTCTTGTTTCGTGTAGGGATTTCCCTTTCCTGTCCATTTATTCGGCATAGTGTGTGTTTGATTATTGATTACTGATTATTAATGAGCTGGATGTTTGATGCTCACATTAAAATAAAATCATCAACTTACTTTTTCCATTAAATCAAGTAAAGCGTTCACCGCATTTTTTGCAAAAGCCACTGTATTGATATTGTCATCCACTTCTATGATGTCGATGTCAGATTTTATATGATTCCGAATAGCGTCAAATAGAACCCCATCGATTTCCGGGTCGTAAAACACTTCTCCTTTCGCACCGATTTTCGACAGGCCGCCCAGTGGTAACACTACACTGACCTTACCTTTGGAAGCGTTGATTTTGTCCGCCAAAATTTTACCCAATTGTTCATTTTCTGACGCATTGGTGCGCATTAGGGTCACATCTGGCGCCCAACTGTACAATTGACGGTCTTTGTATTTTTCAGGAACCGATTCCAAAACACCGAAGTTGACCATATCCAAACAGCCGGGGACGACTATCTGGGGAATTCCCATTTTCGGGGCAGCAGTCAAACGATCAGGCCCAGCGCTGCAGATACCACCGCAAAGATGATCGGCCAGTTCGGTGGTGGTCAAGTCTAAAACCGCATCAAAAAAACCTTCGCTGATCAAGGCTTCCATGGTCTTTCCACCGCTTCCAACCGCGTGAAAGGCCAATACGTCGTATTCTTTTTCCTTCAATAACTGCGAGCAGCTTTCCGCACAAAGATTTGTATTCCCGAAAACGCTCATGGCAATACTTCCTGCCGATTCCCTTTCATCGGAATCCAACGTATCGACCATTCCGACCAATGCCCCTGCCGCTTGCCGTATCAACACCCTGCTGATGGCATTGAGACCCGCTACATCGACGATCGAAGGCATCAAAACAATATCCTTGTTCCCGATTTTTTCGGACAAGTCTTTGGTAGCTAACGTACTTAAACACAATTTAGGGATTCCAAAGGGTACGGCCTGCATCGCGGCCAAGGCCATATAGGTGCCGCCGCCGCCTCCCATTCCGATTACCGCATCCACCTTATTTTTGGATAACAGGTCACCAAGTATCCTAGCAGCGCCGCGGCCCATGATTTCAAGGGCCTTTCCGCGATCATTTCCTTTTCGCAGCATGGAAAGTTGTGAACCGCCCGCCTTGGCCACCACATCCGATTCAAAATCCACAGGAAATTGGTCCGTAGTTCCCAAGACACCGGTATTTAGGGTCAGCACATCAACATTTTTATCCTTTAGACAATTGAATAGATACCCGAAATCTTCGGCCTTGGTATCGAAACAACCTATCATGATAATCATACTCCCTGTGTTCACATCTGTTTAACAACCTATTTACAGGCACTTAGCTCTTAATCCAATTTTAAGTCAAACCCTATCGAAATTATTCTGTCGAAAATCGATACTCGGTAACCGTATGATAGGTATCGCCGGGCTTGAGCTCGATTGATGGAAAATCGGGATGGTTCGGGGCGTCGGGAAAATGCTGTGTCTCCAAACAAAAAGCCGTCCGCTTTTCATCTTTTGCACCGGATTTCAAGGTGTTCTTCGAAGCCATAAAATTACCGGTGTAAAACTGCACGCCCGGGGCCTCGGTATATACCTGCATCAAAATCCCTGATTTGTCGCCCACCACCTTGGCGGCAAGGTTCATGCCGTCGCTACGTTGGCTGCCCAGCACAAAGTTATGGTCGTAGCCGCCGCCGAACTTGAGCTGTTCGTTATCCGCATCGATACGTTCCCCGATGGTATGGGGCCCCGTAAAATCGAAGGGCGTTCCCTCAACTTTCATTAGTTCTCCGGTCGGGATAAGCCCTTCATCGACAGGGGTAAACTCCTCCGCAAAAATCTGCATCTTATGGTCGAGTATGGTACCGCTACCCTCCCCATTGAGATTGAAATAGGCGTGGTTGGTAAGATTGACCACCGTGGTCTTGTCCGTAACGGCCTCATATTTGATTTTCAGGGTATGGTCGTCGATCAGGGAGTATGTGACTTTCGCAGCAAGTTCCCCGGGAAAACCCTCTTCGCCATCGGGCGAGGTATAATCTAGTTCCAACGTATACGCATTGGACTGATTGGCCTCCCAGACCTTATCCTGAAATCCATTTTCGCCACCATGAAGTGCGTTGGCATTATTGTTGGGCTTTATGGAATATTCCTTTCCCTCCACTTTGAACTTACCCTTGGCGATACGGTTGCCCACCCGGCCGATGGTAGCACCAAAGTAAGATTCCGGCCCGTCTACATAGGCCTTGATGCTATTACGGCCAAAGACAACATCAGTCATTTTGCCGTTTTTATCGGGAGTCCAAAGTCCCACGATCCGTCCGCCATAGTTGGTCATGGCCATTTGTAGATCACCGTTTTTCAACCAGTACAGTTTGACGGGTTTTCCATCGATTTCAGTTTCGAAGTCGGAATCCTTCAGACTGGTTTGCACAATTTTTTCCGAGGCAGCCATAGTTTCTTCTTTCATCTCTTCCTTTTTTTTGGTTTCCTTGCAGGAGGTTAGTAGCAGTACTACTGCTAAAAGACCCGTCGAATATTTCTTACTTAGGTTCATTTTATCTGTTCGATTTATATTTATGGGAAAAGTACGATTAATCCGCTATCTTTTCAAGAGGATGCGGTTGCGAAGAAGTTGTCGGACCATGGACCACCAATGTACCACCCTTCAAAATTTCCATCTCGTCCATAAAAACGACCCGGTTTTCGCCGGTGGATTTGGTGCGGCCATGATACACCGCGTACATCTTTTTCCCGCTCTCTAGAAACAGTACCATGTTGTGGCCAGTTCCGGTGACTTCACCGCCCTGTTCCACATTTTTCTGTAAAACCGGATTGTTTTCTGCCTTGGTATATGGCCCTAGAGGATATTTAGCAGTTGAATAACCCACGGCATAATTCGGACCCGCATAATGATTGGCGGAATACATCATATAATAGGTATCGTCGTGCTTAAAGGTAAAGGAACCTTCCGTCCACCTTCTATTAATTTCCTTGGAAGTTACCGATAGGCTTTCCCATTCCGCATTTGTATCGTCCCTTTTTACAGGGGGCCGTAACAACAGTACCGGTTCACCGATAACGCTTTTGAAATCGGGAGAAAGTTCCACCCCATAGACCCAGCTTTCTTCGATTTCGTCATAGAGTCCCTCTTTTTTTGCCCAATCGGCCACTTCACTTTCTACCGGATGCTTATAGCAGGCCCGGGAATAGTAAAGGTAATATTTTCCATCGTCGTCTTGAAAGACATTGGCGTCGATTATGGGATACCCGGGATCAAAAAGCGGCTCGTTCTTCAAATCTTCGAATGGCCCTTCGGGCGTATCGGAAACGGCCACCCCAATGCTAAAAGTTTCCAGTTCGTTTGTGGGATTGTACTTTTTATCGGCACTGTAGAACAGGTAGTATTTGCTGTCGATTTTATAGACCTCGGGTGCCCAAAAGCTTTTCAGGTTCCAAGAACTTTCTGTATTGCCACGATATACCTGCCCCTCGTTTTTCCAGTTGACCAGATCGGTGGAGGAATAAGTGGCAAAACCATCTTTGGCCCCGCCTCCGGTGCCGTACATATAGTAGGTGCCGTCGCCGTTGTCGAGAATGTAGGGGTCGCCGAATTCTACATCCAAAGGATTACTGTACTCGGTCATTTTTTTGTCGGAAACCGAGGTTGCCGTTTCCTTTTTTTCCTGGGAAATCGCACTAAGACAGATAGTGACCAAGACAATTAGATGCAGTGTTCTTTGTTGCATATACGGTTTCTTTGATGTTACTACCTATTCTAGAGCTCTACCCGCATACCGGTTTCGGCGGACTTTTTGGCGGCCTCCAGAATCTCGACGACTATTAGGTTATTGGATAGCGAAGACAGGTCGTTTTCAGGACTTATTTTTCCCGAAAGCAAAGCTTCTAGATACGAAATATGGTCTCGGTAATAGTCCTCTGTTAAAGCTATGCTTTCCGATTCTACGGGATTTGTGTTCTTGATGAGCGTCTTTCCATTGGGGGCGTGGTAGGAACTTTCGGCGCCATAGACCTGAAGGCTTTTGATGCTGTACGACCAGTCCCACGAGGCCTCAATGATTCCCACGGCGTCTTCGTATTCCACCATAATCGTGGCATCGTCATCGACCTTGGGGTAGACTTCGGGCTTCAACTGTTTGGTGAGCGCCGTCACCGCTATCGGGCGTTTGCCGTTCTGCAGCCAGGTCATCAGGTTGGCACCGTAACAGCCGAAATCCATGACCGCGCCGCCACCGTTTTTTACGGGATCGGTCAACCAAGCCAGAAACTCTTTGCTACAACCGATTTCCTTGGGGCCTTGATGGCCGTCTTTGGCAATCATTTTAGTGATTTTTCCGAATTCGGATTCCCCAACCAAAGTTTTTAGTCTTTGGTTGCTTGCGTACCAAGTAGTCTCGAAATTGACCAATAGGTGGGTGTCGTTGTCCCGGGCCAATTGGGCCATTCTTTGGGCGTCCGCTACGGTGGTGGCCAAAGGTTTTTCGACCATCAAGGGTATTTTCATGGGCAGGCATATCTCGGCGACGGCCACATGTTCGTTAATGGGGTTGTAGGCCATGACCACTTGGGGACTCACCTTGTTCAACATGGTTTTGGTATCCGGATAGAACAAATTGTCCGGCACTTGGTAGTCCTTTTTATAGCGGGCAATCAGATCGGGATCATTTTCCGCTATGCCCAACAATTGTATCCGTTCTTGTTGGAAGGCCCTCATGATTTCGTGGGCATGGTCGTGGTTGAGGCCGACGACGGCCACCTTTAACTTTTCTTGCGCATAGTTTTGATGGGCACCTATGGCTATTAGCATTATTAAAGAAACGTATATATCTTTCATGATACCATTTTTAGGTTTGTTTTACTTGATGTTCGGAATTCAAGCTTAGAATTATTCTTCCAGCTCAACCCTTAATGACTCTGTCGCCTCTAATCTTTCGATTGGTTTCGTACCAATCTATGACTTTTCCGGACCATTCGGAGGCCAAGGTTCATACATCCAATTCATTATATGATTTTAGTGCGAATATCGTTCTTTTTAAGGTAGCGGTACGGTTACAATGCCTGAATATCGCATCTGTTTACAACTTACGACCTATCTAAAAATAATCTCCCAATAAATGCTTGCTCTTGCAGATATGAATTGAACTGGTTTTGAGTTGCTGTTTGGAACCGAAATTTTTGGCTTTTGTACTCCAATGATGCTTTTTTGAGCAGCATAGTCGTAGCTACGGTGCGAAAAAAAGACAAAACAAGCGTGCAAAATGTGAAAATCGCAGGTAAAAGAACAACTCAAGAAGAGTACATTGTGTTTTCCCTTAAACTTGTGTAATTTGGATGGCATATAACAGATGAAAATACCAATCCAAATAATAGGTATAGTGAAAACTATTTACACACAGAATGTTGAAGGGTCAAAAATAGAACAATATTTTTTTGGGCGTTTTGCCGACCTAAAACGAACAAATCGTTTGTGCATATCGGCTACTTTCCTCCTATTGCTTTTCATGGGTTCCCCCATCCTGAAAAGTCAGTCGCCAAAAATCGAAACACCGAACGTGGTCATTTTCATTGCTGATGACGTAAGCTGGAACGATCTTGGATGCTATGGAAATCCTGATGTGCAAACCCCTAATATCGACCAGTTGGCCGGAAACGGAATGCGGTTTACGAACGCGATATTGACCGCCAGCTCGTGCAGCCCCAGTAGAATCAGCATCATGACGGGACGGTATCCGCACAATACGGGTGCCGCCGAACTGCACTCCGAACCGAAACGGGATTTTGAATCCATCGCATCCGCATTAAAAAACGAAGGCTATTATACAGGGCAAGCCGGAAAGTGGCATATGGGCGATCTCTTGCGACAAGGTTTTGATACAATTTATGACCAAGGAGTGGATATTGGCGATGGTGGCGAAGACATGTGGCTGCCCTCCGTGAAGGAACGCGACAAAAGCAAGCCTTTCTTTTTTTGGTTTGCCGCGCTAGATGCCCACCGCATCTGGGGACCTAATGACTTTTCCGATACGCACGATCCTAACCAATTAGAGGTTCCCGAAACCTTGGTCGATAGCGATAGCACCCGCGCGGATCTGGCCAAATATTATGATGAGATCAAACGCTTTGACCATCATATAGGGTTAGTCGTTCAAGAACTTCAGGCACAACAAGTTCTAGACAATACCATAATCATCGTTATGGCGGACAATGGCCGACCTTTTCCACGGGACAAGACAAGAGTTTATGATTCGGGGATGAAAACCCCCTTTATTGTACATTGGCCCGAGGGAATTAAAAAAGAAAATGTCAGCAACAGTTTGATCAGCAGTGTCGATATCCCTCCCACCCTTCTGGATATTTGTAGCGTTACTATACCGAAAAGTTTTCAGGGCCATAGCTTTAAAAAAGTTTTAAGCCAATCGAAAACTAGCGTTCGCGACTATGCCTTCGCCGAGCACAACTGGCACGATTACGAGGCCCACGAGCGCATGGTCAGGACTACGGATTTTTTGTACGTGCTCAATTCACGCCCCCAATTTCCCAACCAAGGGCCGCTTGACGCTGTTAACAGCACGTCTTTTAAATCGCTTGTACAGGGCAATGCCAACAAAACCTTGACCCCGGCACAATCCGATGTCTTTCTGACACCACGACCACCGGAAGAACTGTTTTCGGTCAAAGAAGATCCATTGCAATTGAACAATTTAATCGGAAACCACAAATACCAAATGAAAGAGACCGAGCTTAAAAACGTTCTGTCAAATTGGATGGCCAAAACAGGGGATTCCGTACCAGAAAGCCTAACCAAGGATTGGTACACTAGGGATAGCGGGGAAAAGGTAGAAGCCAATTTTCAAATCCGGGGTGAAATGCCCAGGGAGGCCAAAAAGGCGGATCAATTGGATACCGGTGCGAAATTCTAGTCCCTGAAAAATCACCTCAACAAAAATCAATTTTTATGGATATTTAAGGGTTTGAGAAAAATGTTACGGAATCAATACTAGAAATTCAATTTTCCCGAAGTTTATAGATCTTCCCGTCGGCCTTCGTAAAGATATAGATGCCACCGTCACAGCCCAATCCGAATTTTAGATCAGCACGGCTTCCCTCCGACAGTTCGTTGAGGGTAGTCTCTTTATTCTGAAATTTTACTTGTAACTCTTTGATTTGTGGTGTTTCGGAACCGGTCAGAGTACTAGCGTAAATCTTGCCTGTGGCTAAATCCCCAAAAATATACAGGCCTTGGAACAATTTTCCCTTTGAAATAAAGCCCCCGCTTATGGCAGGCCCTTCATCATGGTCGTATTGAAGTATGGGATACGTGACCGAAAAAATGGAGTCATTTTTGGGCAATGGATATACTTTGTTCAAATCCCCGCTGGAATCTAACAGAAAAGTACCTTCCCTTATCGGCCAACCATAGAATTTCCCGGGTTCTACATGGTTCAATTCCTCGATATTCGCCTGCCCGATATCACTGGCCAGCATCCTTCCCGATTCGTCCCACGTAATTCTATTGGGGTTTCTAAAGCCATATGCCCAAATTTCATTTTTAAAGGTCTTCGAACCGACGAATGGATTATCAGCGGGAATGCCATAGTTCTTGTTTGCGCTATTCTCCCCAAACGGGTCTATCCTCAAAATACTTCCCCAGACATCGG
>JAGXIC010000039.1 GCA_024635875.1 Pricia sp. | reverse complement strand
GGTAAACTCGGCGATGAGTAAAAACATGGTCAGTCCCCTATAAAAGTCGAGGGATAAAAGCCGACCACCTGTTTTCTCTGGTATTGCAGGCATGATTGGTTATTTAAGTTGATATTTAATTCAGAAAACTACAACTGAGGAATTGATACCAATGATATCGCAACGTTTCCTACTTTACATAGTACTATGGTAATTTATAAAAAATCGGCAAGGAAAATCAACAAGTTGAATAATATTCCTATTTATTTCAGCAGAGTCCATGATTGAGAAGTCAACTATTTACAGAAGTACCTATGTTTGAAACGAAGAGGAAAGCAGATTTTGCTTCTAAGAGTTCGATATTAGGACTCACCTTTAAGGGAATGCTTCAGGCAGGAATACATCAGGTTCTATCCCATAGGGCCCTAAGAAGAAGTAACCTAAAAGGGCTTTTGAAGGTTTTTTAAAGGGGAATGCCCCATTGAAACATGATTTTGTTTAATTTAACCATTATACGAAAAGGGGTAAGGCTACAAAAATGGTAAGGTTACAATTCGCCGGACCAAATAATAATTAGAACCTTTAGGAAAAATTAAAAAATCAACAGGTATGATTTACAGTAAAATAAATAAAGGACAAATCTTGATAGTTCTTTTGCTAATTGGTTCACTAAACCTTAAAAGTCAGTCAATTTGCACTTGGCATCCCGAAAAAAAGCAGTTGGAGTTTTCTTTGGAAAATATTGAAGGTATTCTTAATTGCGACATTCAGAAGAGCTCTGGGACAAGCCATCAATTCAGCAATGTAACACACAAGCCGACAGGCATGAAGATCAGTCCTGATGGTGAACGCATGGCGGGAGCAGGTATGTTGAATTTTTTTCGAGTTCTTGTCGAGGGCGGATACCTCACCGAATTGCGCGTTGAAGAACCCTTATTAGAACCAACAGAAGACGGTATCACCTTTACATGGATGCCAACAATTCGCCGACAGGCTAAAGTAAAAGTGAAATTTACGTTCAGGCAACCAAACATCATTGATATGGATATGTGGGTAGAAACACTTACCAATTATCCGGGATTCGAAATCCTGTTATCGGCTTATATGGCACCCGGATTTGAGTCTGGTGTTTACGTGGCCAAGGAAGAGTTTGGTCCAATCGAAGCGGAACAAATCCGGCTGGTAGATCAACCGATGATCCATGGAATCTGGCCCTTCTTTCCTCGCGACGAGGCAGGCGCGAACCTGCTAACCGATGGTCGTCATCAAAAAGGACGCTGGTTTTGGAGGATGGCAATTGGTAGGCGATACGCAATGCCTCTCGCTTTTTTTAGTAAAAATGGAGTAGATGCCATACTTATGGGACGTCCGGAAGATGTTTATGCAGTAGGGGCAACTTATAAAGGAGATTCTGAAAATGATAACGTTGCCGGACATCGTAGCCTCTATTTATCTTTGTTCGGTGAAGATTTTAAAGCCGGAGAAGGAAGACATACTCAAATGCGTATGATCATTGATGACTTTGGGAGCGATGCCGAAAAGCACAAAGAATTATTCCGGTCCTTTTTAAAGGACATGGAATCAAAACCCCGATCATTTCAAATCAACCCTGTGCCAAAGACAAATTAATTCTCAGACCTGCCAGTTGCGGGGACTAATTCTTCAAATCATGTAGGCACCTAATATTGTGAGGAGGTCAAAAAAATAAAATCACTTTTAAATAAGAAAATACATGAATAAAAAGCGAATATTATTTACTGGGGGATCGGGGAAAGCAGGAAAGCACGTAATTCCCTATCTTCTTGACAAAGGACATAAAGTGATGAATGTAGACTTGGTTTCCTTGGACTGCCCCGGGGTAGATAATTTAATAGCCGATATTACGGATTCCGGACAAATGTTCAATGCCATGAGTTCGTATACCGGGCTGGATGAACTGGAACCGGGGACTGGCGTGCCAAGATTCGATGCCGTTGTACATTTTGCCGCTGTGCCCAGGATATTGATTAATCCGGATAATGAAACTTTTAGGGTCAATACCATGGGTACCTATAATGTGATCGAAGCAGCTGTTAAACTCGGAATTAGAAAGATTATTATTGCTTCATCGGAAACCACCTATGGCATCTGTTTTTCTGATGGCAAAACCGACCCTAAAGTGCTTCCTCTGGAGGAAGATTATGACGTTGACCCCATGGATAGTTACGGATTATCGAAGGTTGTAAATGAAAAAACGGCACAGAGCTTCCAGCGACGGTCGGGATTTGATATTTATGCCCTTCGGATTGGCAATGTGATCGAACCTAATGAATACGCCGAATTGTTCCCGTATTATTTTAAAAATCCCGAAGTGCGCCGCAGGAATGCTTTCTGTTATATAGATGCGCGTGATCTAGGACAAGTCGTGCATTTATGTTTGAAAAAAGACGGCCTTGGCTATCAGGTTTTCAATGCGGGAAACGATAATAATGGCGCCGTTATTCCAACTAAGGCATTAGCAGAAAAGTTCTTTCCCCATGTACCGATTACCCGGGAATTGGGTGAGCACGAAGCTTTGTTTTCAAATCGAAAAATACGTGAAGTTCTTGGATTCAAAGAACAACATAACTGGCGAAACTACTTGAAATGGGACTAAATTCGAATGTAGAGCTTAACTTAATGTCCTATTTTCTTGGGGAAGAATAGTTCTTTATGGGTCATTTCTTTTAACAGATCGTCGATCAAACAATATATTGCTATAACTTTGTCCTAAAGCATTTTAAGTTCTTGTAGAAGTTCGTATCTCAAAATTAATGAACGTATATGCTCCTCTTTTTTAGGAAACTCGGGTTATATAGTTGATGGATTTTGCTATATTTCATTTAAAATCAACGAACTGCCTGTAGCAGGTCGTTTAATTATGACCGATCAATAACCAATGATAAAAATTCCATAGAAAAATCTCCTTATTTAAAGTTTCTAAAATTGTTTATAGCACAATCCCAATACTGACCTTTATGAAACACCCGCTACCCATCTTTTTTATTTTAGTTTCCTTTTGTCTTCAGGCGCAGGATCGTCTGGTAGGCAAATCATTTGCAACTCGTTCTGAAGTAATCGCCAAAAATGGCATGGTGGCCACCAGTCATCCGCTAGCGACACAGGTGGGTGTGGACATTTTACAAAAAGGCGGCAACGCCATCGATGCCGCTATAGCTGCCAACGCAGCATTAGGACTGATGGAACCGACCGGTAATGGAATAGGTGGGGACTTATTCGCTATCGTTTGGGATGCCAAAACTCAGAAACTCTATGGACTCAACGCGAGTGGAAGATCTCCAAAAAGTTTGACTTTAGAATATTTCCAAAAGGAAAGCATGAAAAAAATACCAGCTTACGGTCCTCTTCCGGTCAGTGTGCCGGGGGCGGTAGATGGCTGGTTTGAACTTTCGGAAAAGTTCGGAACTATGAAAATGGCCGACTTGCTTCAGCCTGCTATCAACTATGCCGAGGAAGGGTTTCCTCTCACACAGCTGATAGGCTACTATATGCAAGGGGTCAAAAGATTTGAAGCTGAGGGATATGATAATATCCGGTCCACATACATAGATCAGAATGGAGGAAAACTACCTCAAGAAGGTGAAATCTATAAAAATCCGTTCCTGGCAAATACCTATAGAACCATTGCCAAGCACGGACGCGATGCCTTTTACAAAGGAGAAATCGCAAAGACTATTACTGGTTTCATTCAGGAAAAAGGCGGTTTTCTGTCCATGGAAGATTTGGCAAGTCATCATTCCGATTGGGTAGAGCCTGTTTCCGTTAACTATAGAGGATATGATGTTTGGGAACTTCCTCCCAATGGACAAGGTATTGCGGCATTGCAAATGCTCCAGATTTTAGAGGAGTATGATTTTTCAGCTATTGAATTCGGTAGTGAAAAGCACTTGCACCTTTTTACGGAAGCGAAAAAGCTGGCCTTTGAGGATCGTGCGAAATATTACGCGGACATGAAGTTCGCCAATGTTCCTGTAGCGGAACTCATCTCGGATGCATACGCCAAGAGAAGAAAAGAAGAAATAAGCGACCGTGCCGGAAAATACAGTGCCGGTGAAATCAGTATTGGGGAGACCATCTACATGACTACAGCGGATCAATATGGAAATATGGTGTCGCTCATTCAAAGCAACTTCAGGGGGATGGGATCTGGCATGGTACCACCAAAACTTGGGTTCATGCTACAGGACAGAGGCGAACTGTTTTCGCTAAAAGAAGGACAAGCCAATACGTACGAGCCGGGCAAAAGACCTTTTCATACGATCATCCCAGCGTTCATAACCAAAGGTGGTCAGCCCTGGGTGAGCTTTGGCGTGATGGGTGGGGACTTCCAGCCACAGGGACACACGCAGATCGTAATGAATCTGGTTGACTTCGGCATGAATATGCAAGAGGCAGGTGATGCGCCTCGCTGGGAGCATCGGGGCTCCTCCTCTCCTACGGGAGAAGAAGCCGAGGGATCCGGGGAAGTTTATGTGGAATCCGGCATCTCATACGAGACCATTAGAAGCTTAAGGTCCAAAGGCCACAAGGTCATTCATGGAGGATCATACGGTGGCTACCAGGGTATCATGTGGGATATCAAGAACAAAGTCTATCGAGGCGCTTCCGAAAGCCGAAAAGACGGTCAGGCAGCTGGGTATTGAGCTTTGTAATTGACCTCCGTTCCTGCTACCTGAAGCACTCCTTACCAACGGATCAGCTTCAAATTGGATAGATGAAATTCAAAATTCACTTAGACAAGTCGTGCTTGGGATTATAAAAATAATCGTGTAATAGTCCCTAATTCTGTGATTAGCTAATAAGGAATGGTGAATGCTAAGCTAACCGAAACTAAGGTTTGTAAAACGATTGAATGGATATAGGATATCACTCTGACATTGAAAAGGGTTTTAAAAGAAAATAGGGGCAATTAGGCCTTTTTGGGACATTTTTTCAATTCTCATAACCCGAAGGTCGCTGGTTCGAGTCCAGTCCCCGCTACTAGTAAACAAAGGGCTTCCGAGAAATCGGGAGCCTTTTTTTATTTGAGGGGTACAGAATTATAACCACCAAGTTGTGTGATTATGTTTCTTATGCTACAGAAACATCAGTTTGTTTAATTTAAGCCTATCCGAAGACGGTATAGTATTTTTTTTAGGGATAGCTACAATCTTAGCACGTAATCTAAAACAATTAACAAATGGTGTTCTTGTAATGAGTTTAAGTCTCCTTATCGATTTTTTTGAAATTTCCAAATGGAAAAATAAACAATAGTAAAGTATAATAAAAAATGGAGAACTAAAGGCAAACGCCTTCTGACCAATAATTCCAATGTTTTTTGTTCGGGCACAAGTGGAAAAGGGTTAAAATTACAACTTAACTTCCTGTCCTAAATTTGGGGAGTATTATCATCGATTATATAGCTTAGGGCATCCCACTGCTATATATCGTCTATGCTTGGACGGTTCTCCTTCACGAAGTAAAAACTGCTTTTTCTTTAGATATACCGATTTAAAAGCACCTTTAATGAGAAAAGCATCCTGCTCATTTAGGGGAACACTATCTTTAATATTATTGAGTACTATTTCAAACATAAATCATCCGTTAATCGCTGAATACTAGTATGAATTTTTGCCGGTTCCACGGTTCATAGATATTTTGCGACCCCTATTACCAGAGAGTTTTCAAATGCACCACGGGTATACCCTCTATTTATTATTTCTTGTTTTTTCTATTTCATTTCGGGCCCGTTTTAACTGATGTTCCGTAGGAGGCTCTTTTCGTTGTTTTTCCGAACCAGTAGGTTCAAGATAGATAGCAGCATAAAAGGGAAAATGGTCCGATCCTACTTTATTTCCCCGTTTCATATCACCGAAACGAAAGTCGTCTGAAATAAATAGATGGTCCAAAGGCCAGCGCAATAAAAAATTTTCAGCATTGTAGGTATTGTAAAAACCCCTACCCTTTCTCATATCTAAAAGCCCGCTTACCTGCTGGAACAATTGAGTACTCTGTGACCACGCAACATCATTAAAATCGCCAAGTACCACGACAGGCATTGATGATTCTTTACTTTGTAAGGCAACCTTCATCAATTCTGCATCACGCGCTGTGGATTTTGGATTTTCTTGCGGCATAGGGGGAGTGGGATGTATAGCGTGTAACTGAACCAAATTTCCATCTGGCATTTTCAGTTGCCCATGTATCGAAGGTATACTATCATCAACCATGAATTGAATGGAAGCGTTTTGTAATGGATACCTAGAAAACAAAATCATTCCATAGGTATTATCCAATGGAATCGATTTGTGATGTGTATATGGCCCCGTAAAGGCCGATTTCAATTTATTCGCCCACCATTGATTGGTTTCGGTGAATAAAAGTAAATCTGCATCGTATTTTTTTGCTTCCGAGACTACTTTTCCCCAATCCCTGTTTTTTTGGTGCACATTTGAAGTAAAAATTTTTAATCGAGATTCAACAGTAGCGGTTTGTGCATCTAGTAATTCTAAAGGCGCAAGTTTTGTATAGGGCCATATTTTTAATAACTGAAATATAAAACATGCGACCAATGCCAGGGAAAAGAAATAATCCCCCGTAGATTTTGTGTCAAAGCGAATAAAATAGACCAATAGGGCACCAAGGGTCAAGAATGTGAGTTGAAGATGGGGGAAATCAAAAATGCGAATCCACCAAAAGTTTATTGCTATCAATGGAATCAAGGTGAGTAGTATCGCCAAGATGCCAAAACCCTTTAAAAATATTTTCAATTTCATTTATTTGTTGACAAGGTGCTCCGTCGTGTTTTAATTCGTTTCCTAAGAAGCATTTTTTCGAAGTTTTCGTTCCAAAATATATTGTCCCCCATATAGCCAAATTGCACAGCAACTGTCATCATTGCCAATAATTTTTAGTGACCACACATTTCAGTTTTAGTTATTGGGGAGCGGATTACTGCCCATTCCTTCTTCAAAATTGCATCATCGTTAGAGACCACCAAAAAACAGTGCCCATCTATAGGATTGACGCTGTATAATTATTCTAGTGTTATCTCTATTACCCCAAGTTGATTTCCCTTTCTTCCAATTCGAGAATATAAGGTTGATGATAGAGACGTTTTCCAGTAGCCCTGTACAAGGCGTTGGCCAGTGCACCGGGTACCGGTGGCAGCGATGGCTCACCTAGTCCGGTAGGGTCGATGCCGTTATCAACAAAGTAGGTCTCCACGGTTTCGGGTCCTTCCCCATGACGAATCAGGCGATACTTATCAAAATTCTTTTGATCAATAACCCCATCGTTAAAGGTGATATTTCCGTACATGGCATGACCAATTCCATCCATTATTCCACCCTCAACCTGGTTTTTCGCCCCATCCAAATTGATTACAATACCACAATCAACCGCACACCAAGCTTTTTTGAGTATTGGTTTATTGTCTTTCATTTCTATATCAATCACCTGTGCAATATAACTGTTGTGGCAGTAATAGGCTGAAATACCCCGATATATCCCTTCCACTTTGTTGTCCCATTCACATTTTTCCTTAATCAAATTGAGCAGTGCAATAAAGCGATCCGGATCGTAATCATTGTTTTCACCTACTGGGTCGTTTTTGGCCCTTTCGAGCAATTCCAGTCTAAAGTCCATGGGATCCTTACCGCAAGCCTCGGCCACTTCATCGAGGAACGACTGTTCGGCTCCGGCAATGAAATTTGACCTTGGAGCCCTCCACGCACCGGTAGATATATTGGATTTCAAGCTGTAATTTTTTGCTGCATAGTGGTCTAATGCACCCGCGGGAAAACGGTTACTCGCCACTGGCCCTCCATCGGTCCCTGTACCGGAAACCGTAAGAGCAATGAGGTTGTTGTCGGCATCAATACCTGCTTTATACCTGACCCGATAATCAGGACGGTATGTTCCTTGGGTCATATCGTCTTCGCGTGTGTATATAAGTTGGACCGGAGCGTTGATTTTCTTTGAAATCATTGCTGCTTCAACCCCATAATGGCCATATAGCCTGCGTCCAAATCCTCCACCTGAGCGAAGGATATTCACCGTGATATTTTCTTCAGGAATACCCATAATTTGGGCGGTGACATCCCGCAACCTTTGAGGGGTTTGGGTGGGCCCCTCAAATTCAACTTTATCACCGGTAACATGGGCGTAGAAATTCATGGGCTCCATGGTATTGTGTGGTAAAAAGGGCGCAGAATAGGTACGTTCAATCACTTTGGCGGCTTTCCTGAAGGTTGCTTCAGGATTCCCGTCAATCCTGTCCGGTTCCGTCATTTTACCGCTGATCTGCCGTTCCATCTCAGCAATGTGATCTTCCGTATTTTCACCAGGTGTTACAGTTTCCCATTCAATCTTCAATGCCTTTTTTGCCTTCATTACGTTCCAAGTACTTTCCCCGGTAACCACCACAAGTTCAGGAAACGCATTATTGCCAGACCAGCGCGTTTCGATATCTTCCGGAAAGGTCGTTATCGTAAATACATCCTGGATTCCCGGAATCGCCCGAGCAGCACTGTCATCAACAGATTTTGGTTTCATCCCGAAAGCTGGGGGATGTGTGATCATAGCAATTACAGTGCCCTCTTTTTTCATATCCATTCCAAACAATGGCTTTCCTACCACAATGTCATAGACATCGACATTCTTAGGGGATGTTCCTATTATTTTAAAATCCTTAGGGTCTTTTAAGGTCACTTCCTCAGGCACCTCAATATTATTGGCCTTTGTAGCAATGTCTCCATACCCTATGGAATTACCACTCTTCTCATGGCTGATTATCCCTGCACTGGTTGTTAATTCGGCTATGGGCACTTTCCACTCCCTGGCAGCAGCTCCCATCAACATCCTACGACCTGCAGCACCTGCAGTGCGGACAGTGGTCCAAAGCTGACGAATGGCCTGACTACCACCGGCAGTTTGTCTTTCGTACAGTTCAGGAGCCAACGGTGCCTGCTCTACTAAAACATTTTCCCAACTCACATCAAGTTCTTCCGCTATGATCATAGGAATGGCGGTCTTAATTCCCTGCCCTATCTCAGGAACAGGCGACATGAGTATTACCATGCCATCTGATAAGATCTTTATATATGCATTTGGTTCAAGTACGACCTTTGCCGCTTCAGCTGGTCTAACAGGTGTACATCCTGCCCAATGGAACCCAAGTACAAGACCGCCACTTGCAAGTCCTGTAATCTTTATAAAGCCCCTTCTACTTAGATTTATCTTTGTCATGCTTCAACCCCTCCCTTCATAATGGCCGTCTTAATCGCCGCTTTGATTCGTACATACGATCCGCAACGGCAAATATTTCCCTTCATTGCCGCGTCAATCTCTTCATCCGTCGGATTGGAATTTGATTTTAGCAATCCTGCCGCCGAAATGATCTGCCCAGCTTGGCAGTAGCCGCATTGCGGTGTATCGTGTTCTACCCAGGCTTCTTGTAGTGACTTACCTCCATTCTCGGCCAGTCCTTCAATGGTGATAATTTCTGCTTCGCCGAGCGACTTCGCTGGCATCACGCAAGAGCGGGTTGCCACGCCGTCAACAAGCACCGTGCAAGAGCCGCATTGTGCAATGCCACAACCATACTTGGTTCCCACTAGTCCGACATGATCACGGAGTGCCCATAATAAAGGAATATCATCCTCTGCCTCGATTCGGAAGGGCTTACCATTTACTTTAAGCGATATTGATGCCATAAAAATTTGTTTTGTTTTTACTCTTGCTAATAATTAATGTATTACCAAACACTTGGAAAGCGAAATGGAAAAATCCAAGCAATCACGAACAATCAGTGCAGACCGAACTCAGCCTTCGGCCATGTACTGCAATTCGGAAATAACTAGTACCATTTACACAAGTACCCGTGCCAATTCTTACGGTACAATAAGGGTCTTCCTTATTTCAAGCCATGGTGACCATTAAGAATGGTGAAGAAGGTACAAAAAAAATGTCAAAATTTCCCGGTAAGAATTTCTATAACGATTAATTACCGCAATGGCAGTGACTCGTTTATGTACGTCTTCAAACGAATTTGAACTGGCCCAGTCCAAAGTTAAGTTATAGTCTCAACTTCTTGGTATCATTAGTGGTTTCTATTTTGACCAATTTTCCAACCGTCATTCCCTGACCTATAATGGAGAATACCACCACTACATAAGTTATGACAAGAAATAGGTTCCGGTGCATTTCATGTGTCAACCCCAACGCCAAAGCAATGGAGATACCTCCCCGTAAGCCACCCCAGGTCATGACAAGGTTTGTTCTGGGCACAAAGTCGAGGGTTTTCTCAAAGAATTTTATTGGCAACAGCAATGATAAATACCGACAGGCCAAGACAACGGGAATAGTAGCTACCCCTGCCAGAACATAGTTGAACTGAAAAGATATGACGAGCATTCCCATCCCGATCAACACGAACAACACCGTATTTAATAGAATATCCAGTAGTTCCCAAAACTTGTCGACATATACTTCGGTAGTCTCGGACATTGCCGAATGCCTTACGGTATCATTTCCTACCACCAATCCCGCAGTTACCATAGCTAAAGGCGCGGACAGATGGAATTTTTGAGCCACTACGGTACCCATCATTACAGCGGCCAATATAATTATGACTTCGATATCGTAATCGTCAATAGAGCGCATTGACCGATAAGTAATCCACCCGATCAAAAGTCCCAAAAGAATTCCCTCGATGACTTCAACCCCAAAAAGTTCTAGAATGGCGAAAGGTTCAATTTCCCCGGTACTTGAAGAAGCCAGTTTAAATTAGTCAAAAACACGACGACCCCAACTCCATCGTTGAACAAAGATTCACCAACAATCTTCGCTTCCAACTTTTTGGGAGCCCCCGCCTTTTTTAAAATTCCGAGTACGGCAATTGGATCTGTTGGCGATATCAAAGATCCAAAAAGTAAGCAGTAGATGAAGTTCACCTCTAGTCCAAACAACTGTAGGATATATAACAATAAGGTGCCCACTAAGAAGGTGGATACCAGAACTCCCACGGTAGAAAAAGCCAAAATTGGCCAACGTTGGACTTTTAACTGTTCAAAATTGGTATGCAAAGCTCCGGCGAAGAGCAAAAAACTAAGCATTATAGCTAAAAGAACGGTCTTAAAATCAATCTGACGTATGATGTACCGCTCTGCATTGAGCAGGGTATCATCCACGTAACTCATGGCAAATACCGCCAAGGTAAATACAATCGTAATGAGCATGAGCCCAATAGTATTGGGCAGCTTCAAAAATCTTACATTAATAAATCCGAAGATCGCCGATATAAAAACAAGTATGGCAGCAATAATAAAGTAATCCATATTTTTACCGTTATCATTCGTGTTTATGGAACACGTTTTTGTTGAGCATGCGTGGAACGCCTTACGTGTATTACGGCGATGAACTCGGCATGACCAATATGGATATGCCCACTATAGAAGAATATGTAGATTTCGATGCCGAAGGAAAATATAAAGGGACTGTGGCCACTAATGAATATTTAGATGCCTTCATGGAAATACTAAATTACAGTTCTCGCGAAAACGGACGCACTCCAATGTAATGGGATGCATCTCAAAATGCCGGATTCTCAACTGCTGCTCCATGGAAAAGGGTTAATCCTAACTACACGAAGTCAATGTGGTGGCACAGGAAAAAGACCCGAATTCACCATTCTCCCTTTTCAAAAAAAATGACCGCTTTGCGAAAGGACGTCCCAGTTTTGGTCTACGGTGCATACACGCTTTTACGACCTGAACACGAAACGGTTTATGCGTATACCCGTGAATTTGATGATAAAAAAATGTTGGTGCTGCCCAATTTCCCGGAAAAGGAATCGGTCTTTAAAACGGACGAATTAACGTCGCTAGAAGATTCCAATTTCCTAATCAACAATTATAACACCGCAAATAGTGAAGAGGCCACTATAATGCTGAAACCTTTTCAGGCAGTTATCTATTTTATGGATCAATAGTGATCTTCAATTAGCAAGGTGGAGGCTCAATTCAATCCCTTTTCCAACTCCTAAATTTCTTTATAGATAACTTTTCCGAGTTCATCGCAAACTTTTTCTTGTTCATCGCATTCTCCAATTCTGCCCTGTTTTACGGGGTATGTTTGTCCTGTAAATCATTAATAACCCGTCCCGCAAGAAGCGGGACATTAAAATAAAATATCATGAAAAAGTTTTTAAAAAGTACCGTAGCAATTGCCTTATTTTTCGCAACAGCAACAGGAATGGCAAACGAACCTAAAATCATTCTAACATCCGAAAACGATTCAAAGACTCTAGTTCTTGAAATGGATTCACAGCAAGTGTCGAAAATCATAATGATGGACGAAAATGCACGGACCATTTATTCGGAGAATATCCAAAGTACGGATTACATCAAAAAATTCAATTTCAAAGATCTTGCTGTGGGCACCTATTATTTTACGGTCGAGAATGCCTTATCATCCGTAGTATATACCCTTGATGTAAACAGTAAGGATGTGAAGATTGCAAATACAACAAAGAATATCACCAAACCTATTTTTCGAAAGGTGGGCGACAAGGTATATGTCAACCTGTTCAACGCCGACCAGCGAAAAGTGGACATTGAAATCTTGGACAACCAAAGGAATGTCGTCTTTAAAGAATCGACCAGGGGCGAATTGATTGTAGGTAAGGCGTTCAATTTTGAAAAGGCCGTTAAAGGCAGCTATACCATTAGGGTAAATGATGGCGAGGAAACCTATTATCAAAACATTAAAATTGGATAGGAAAAAGTCTCGATCACAAACTTGTTTGTTAGTGCAGAACGGTCTTTAAACAGAACTAAAGGCCGTTTTCCTATGTTTAACCACCTTGTCAGTATGGACCAAACTATGCAAGATTTGAGTATATTGGCTACCGGGAAAAGCTTTTTTTATGCAATTTCACTTTAAATTCTTCAAAAAGTATCAGGCGGTAGTCCTTCATGTGCTAGTGTGGGCATTTGTTTTCTCCCTACCGTACATTTTTTCGTTGCAATGGGATGAGGGCAGGATGCCGACAGAATTTGCCCGCAAGATACTCATTTTAAATATCGTCATGAACCTTTTTTGGGTAGCGACGTTCTACTTAAATACCTTGTTCTTCATTCCGCGTTTATTGTATGGCAAAAGCATTTTTATCTATTTCGCGATGAACGTGGCGCTTTTGTTCGGTATACTCCTTATCAACCGCTGGGTATACGATGCGCTGTTGTTCGAGTATCCCTATTCGATCAATAAGGCCCTTTTACATAATGCCGTGCCTTTTCTGTTTTTTGTGCTAATCGCCATCGCTTTTAAAACGGTCTCTGACAGGATAAAAATGGACCAGGTCGCTAAAGAAAAGGAAAGCGAAAATCTAAAAACGGAGCTTTCCTTTTTACGTTCCCAAATCAGCCCTCATTTTCTCTTTAACGTGCTCAACAATATCGTGGCTTTGGTACGTTTGAAAAGTGAGGAACTGGAACCTACTATTTTAAAATTATCTTCGTTGATGCAATACATGCTATACGAAACCGATGATGAAAAGGTATTGTTGAAGAGTGAGGCCGATTATCTGCAAAGCTACATTGACCTTCAGAAATTACGTTTTGGTAATCGTCTAACGCTGAATGTAGATTTAGCATTGCAGGAAGATTGGCATGCCATCGAACCGATGCTTCTGATTCCTTTTGTGGAAAATGCTTTTAAACATGGAACAGGAATGGTGGAAAACCCCGTAATCGATATTAGCTTACAGGCGGTCAAAAATGAACTTACCTTTATCGTAAAGAACAAGTATATCGAAGAAGACAGGGCCAAGGACAAGGTTTCCGGAATCGGACTGACCAACGTAAAACGAAGGTTGCAACTTTTGTATGGGAAAAACCACGACCTTAAAATCGATAAATCCGGTGAATGGTTTTCGGTTTCCTTGCAATTAACTTTTGAGCCATGATAAACTGTATCGCCATAGACGACGAACCCTTGGCATTAGAACTGTTAAAGGATAATATTGGAAAAGTACCTTTCCTGAATCTAGTGGCTTCTTGCAACAATGCTTTTGAGGCCATGGAAACGATGCAGGCTCAATCCGTTGACCTTGTATTTATCGATATACAGATGCCCGGCCTTACCGGACTCCAATTTATCGCAAGTCTTGAAAAGAAACCCTTGGTCATCTTTATTACCGCTTACAAGCAATACGCCGTGGAAAGCTATGACCTTGATGTAGTGGATTACCTCGTAAAACCCGTGCCTCTGGAACGTTTTGTAAAAGCATGCAATCGTGCCAAGGAATTTCATGAACTGAAATCCGCTAAAAGTTCTACTACAAAAGAAAACGCCCCAGACCATTTTTTCGTGAACGTCGATTACAGCCAGCTAAAGGTAAAGTTCGATGATATTATCTGGATGAAAGGCTATGGAGATTATATCAAGTTCCATTTAAAAAGTGCCGACCATCCACTTGTAGTACGTACCAGTTTTAAGGAACTGGAAAGAGAATTGCCCCAAAATAAATTCTTACGAATTCATAAATCGTATGCCGTTGCCATCGATGAAATTACGGCCATTCGCAAGAATAGCATCTTTTTAGGAGAAAAGGAACTGTCTGTCGGCGAGACCTTTCGGGAGAGTGTGGAAAAGCTAGTTGGAAACAAGTAGTTTAATCATACTAAGAAGTCATTCAGACAGAGTTTAGATTACATCCTCTTCGATGGCAACGTGTTCCGTTGTCTGTATAAATCGATTTGACCTCGAAGCCTTCATTCCCTTTACGAAATAGAAACCCCTTGGCATTGAAAAGTTCGAAAAGTCCTTCGCGGATTTTTCAGATGGGGCGTGGGTCTGTTCCGCATTCTTTATGTACAAACCCCGGCGCCACTTTCATATTGCTTTTTGTAAACGGGATTCATATTTTCATACAGTTTCTGCAATATCATGGGAAGGAAAAGGGCCGATCCCGTGAACTTTGGACTATTCTCGGAGGATTGTTCCGATAACATTTCCAGCACCAGATGGTTTTGACGCACGAATCCAGAAGATACATGTTTTTCAATTTCCTTCAGAAAAGGTAGATTACCCAATTTTATGGGTACGGCATACCTGTTGGAATTTGTAAAGGACAAGTGGTTGTCATGATACTTTCATCCGGCGCGCGTATTTCATTTTGACCCAATCATCCAGGCTTAGGACCTGATTTTGATTTGATCGCAGGACCTGACTTGGATTTGATCGCTGGACCTGACTTGGATTTGATTGCAGGACCCGATTTTGATTTAATTGCAGGACCTGACTTGGATTTGATCGCAGGACCTGATTTTGATTTGATACCTGATTTAGATGTTTTTGGCTTGGACATGACATACAGTTTTAAGGTTTCTTTCACTATATTAGTGAAAAATATGTGACAAACCAAAAATTAGTCGGCTAATCAACGTATTAACGGCTTTTCACTACCACCATGAAATTCGAAAAATTCATCAATGAATGCCGTGAAAAAGG